>CAJFQI010000052.1 GCA_904419005.1 Candidatus Avimonas faecium
AGCCTCCCCTTTGTGGTGGGCGCTCAGGGGATTCGGCGGGCCATCGTCCCTCCCCTGACGGAGGAGGAAGAGGCGCTGCTGCATAAGAGCGCCGACGCCCTGAAGGAAGTTATCGCCCAGCTGAATATTTAACTTGCCAATTCAATTTGAAAGGAATGGAATACAATGGACTACGCTGCGGAATCTCTCAAAAAGCACAAGGAATGGAAGGGCAAGATCGAAGTGATCTGCCGCGCTCCCCTTGAAACCCGGGACGACCTGTCGCTGGCTTACACGCCGGGCGTCGCGCAGCCCTGCCTTGAAATCCAGAAGGATGTCAACCTGAGCTACGACCTGACCCGCCGGGGCAATCTGGTTGCCGTGGTGACCGACGGTACCGCCGTGCTTGGTCTGGGCGACATTGGGCCGGAGGCCGGTATGCCGGTGATGGAGGGCAAATGCGCCCTGTTCAAGGCCTTTGGCGATGTGGACGCCATCCCGCTGTGCGTGCGTTCCAAAGAGGTGGACGATATCGTCAACACCGTCCGCCTGCTGGCTGGCAGCTTCGGAGGGGTTAACCTTGAGGATATTTCCGCCCCCCGCTGCTTTGAAATCGAGCGTCGGCTGAAGGAATGCTGCGACATCCCGATTTTCCACGACGACCAGCACGGCACCGCCGTGGTTACTCTGGCCGCCATGCTCAACGCGCTGAAGCTGACCGGCAAAAAGCTCGATGAGATCCGGGTGGTCACCAGCGGCGCCGGCGCTGCCGGTATCGCCATCATCCGCCTGCTCATCGCCATGGGCCTGAAGGACGTCGTGCTTTGCGACCGTCAGGGCGCCATTTACCAGGGACGGGAAAACCTCAACGCCGAGAAGGCCGAGATGGCCGCCATCACCAACAAGGAGTGCCGCAAGGGCTCCCTGGCCGACGTGCTCAAGGGCGCCGACGTCTTTATCGGCGTATCCGCCCCCGGCTGCGTCACCCCGGAGATGGTCAAGTCTATGGCCCCCAACCCCATCCTGTTCCCCATGGCCAACCCGGTGCCGGAAATCATGCCCGATCTGGCCAAGGAAGCCGGCGCCGCCGTGGTGGGCACCGGGCGCAGCGATTTCCCGAACCAGATCAACAACGTGCTGGCCTTCCCGGGCATCTTCCGCGGGGCTTTGGATGTGCGCGCCAGCGACATCAACGACGAGATGAAGATCGCGGCGGCCAGGGCGATTGCCTCCTTTGTCACCGACGATAAGCTGTCCCCGGACTACATCATCCCCAGCGCCTTGGACCGCAACGTCTCCAAGGCGGTGGCCGAGGCGGTGGCCGAAGCCGCCCGCAAGACCGGCGTGGCCCGGATCTAAGGCGAGCCAGCGAAGAGCGGGGATTCTCCCCTTTTCCCCAAAAGCAAGGCGTACCTGCCGGCTGATTACAAGCCGGCGGGTACGCCTTTTTTCATAGGGATGCCCTTTCCCCGCTGAGGGGCGCTCTCCCCTACTATCCGCTAAAGCCGGCTCATATACATATGGCAAAGACGGATCTGGAAATCCGCAGACGGAGGCCATTCAAGTACGGGGAAGGCGGTGAGCGGTACGCGCTTTTTTATTTACAGCCGCAAGTCGGTTTATACCGGCAAGGGAGAGAGCATTGAAAACCAGATTGCCATGTGCCGGCAGTACATACAGTCCAAATTCCCGGAAGCCGGCCATTCGGATATCACGGTTTACGAGGACGAGGGCTTTTCCGCCAAAAACACCGAACGGCCGCAGTTCCAGCAGATGCTGCGGGATATCCAACACAAAAAGCCGGATTTCGTGGTCTGTTACCGGCTGGACCGGATCAGCCGCAGCGTCAGCGACTTTTCCTCCCTGATTGAGGAGCTAAACGACCGCCGCATTTCCTTTGCCTGCGTCAAGGAAGAATTCGATACCTCTAAGCCCATGGGGAAAGCCATGATGTACATCGCCTCGGTTTTTGCCCAGCTTGAGAGGGAAACCATTGCGGAGCGGGTGAGGGACAACATGCTCCTGCTGGCACGGACCGGGCGGTGGCTGGGCGGGACGACGCCGACCGGATATACCTCGGAAAAGCAGCAGGAGATTCTCCTGGACGGCCGGCGGAAAACCTCCTGCAAGCTCAAAGACAATCCCGAAGAGCTCCAAACCGTGAACACGATGTTTGAGAAGTTCCTGGAGCTGCGCAGCATCACGGGGGTGAGCAAATTCCTGATAAAGCAAGGGATAACGGCCCGCGGCGGCGGGTGGTATTCCCTGCCCGGCATCAAGGAAATCCTGCAAAACCCCGTCTACTGTGTTGCCGACAAGGACGCTTGGGAGTATTTCACCGCCCAGAACGCCGACGTCTGCTTTGAGGAAAAGGACTGTTCGGATCAATACGGGCTTCTGGCGTATAACAAACGCGATTATTCAAAAAAGCACGCACCGCGCCAGCCCATCGGCAAATGGATCATCGCTATCGGCAGGCACAAAGGGCGAATCCCCGGCCGGAAGTGGGCGGCCGTCCAGCGCCTCCTCGCGGACAACATCCCCACCGGCAAAAAGCCGGCGAAAATGCACAACGGGTATTCCCTGCTGTCCGGCCTGATCTTCTGCAAGGAATGCGGCAGCCGGCTGTTCGCAAAGCCCCGCTCCGGCCAAGGCGCCGGGCTGTTTGATTATGTATGCGGCAGCAAGCTGAAGGGCGGAACAGGCCTTTGCGGCTGCCAAAATATCGGCGGCAGGCAGGCCGATGACCTGGTATACCGTTCCCTGCTCCCCTATTTGGAGGAAAGCCCCCGCATTGATGCGCTGCTGAAGGAGCAAAAGCGCACCTTGCGTGGGCAGGCGCACGAAGGCGAACAAAACAGTGCGGAGGCACGGATCCGCCGGTGCAGCAGCGAGATGGGCCATCTGGTTGAGGCCCTGTCGCAGGGGGCGCTTGATCCCGCGCTGATCCCGCGCATCAACGCGCGGGTACGGGAACTGGAGGAGGAGATCGCCCGCTTGTCCAAGGAGCGCCGGCCGCTTCCGGCCGCCGGTCAAGAAGAAGCGATGGCCGCAAAGCTGGCCGATTCCCTCGCCGACATAAAAAGCTGCGCCGCTGCGCTGTCCGTCCAGGAAAAGCGAACCCTGATCCGGCTGCTGGTACAAAAAATCGTCTGGAACGGCAAGGAGCTGCACCTGTATATGAACGGCCGATAAGCCCTCCGTTGCCTGGCCGCAGGGCCTCAACAGGAAAGAAATGCGCCAGCTTGCCTTTTGAACGGCGGCGCATTCCCTACCCTGATCGCTATTATCACCATGTTCTTTGTGGGCTTTGAAGCCGGCCCGGCCGCCGGCCTGCTGTCCACCCTGCTGCTGACCGGGGTGATTGTCTTCGGGGTCGCGATGACCTTCGCAGTTTCCCGCCTGCTGTCCAAAACCATCCTCAAGGGGGTGCCGTCCTCCTTCACGCTGGAGCTGCCCCCCTACCGCCGCCCGCAGATCGGCAAGGTCATTGTTCGCTCGGTCTTTGACCGCACCCTCTTCGTACTAGGCCGGGCCGCTGCCGTCGCCGCACCGGCAGGGCTGCTGATCTGGCTGCTGGCCAACATTCCCGCAGGCGGAACGAGCCTGCTCGCCCAGTGTACCGGCTGGCTTGATCCGTTTGCCCGGCTGTTCGGGCTGGACGGGGTCATCCTGATGGCCTTTATCCTTGGGTTCCCCGCCAACGAGATCGTTATCCCGATTATCCTCATGTGTTATATGTCCACCGGCAGTTTGGTGGAGATGGGAAACCTCGGCGCCCTCAAGGAGCTTCTGGTCGACAACGGCTGGACCTGGCTGACCGCCGTGTGCACCATGCTGTTTTCCCTGATGCATTGGCCCTGCTCCACCACCTGCCTCACCATCCGCAGGGAGACGGGAAGCTGGAAGTGGACCGCCGTCTCCGTCCTGCTGCCGACGGCGGCCGGGCTGCTTCTCTGCGGGCTGGTGGCCGGCGCAGCCCGCCTGTTTGGCCTCGCCTAAGTCAGCGGCCCAGGATCCAGAGGCGGCATACCGCTGCAAATTCCCGCACCCAGTAGCATTCAAGCAAATGCAGCGGCGTGCGGCAGGTTGCCGGCCCTACCTGCGTCAAACCCTCCTTTTTAGCCAGGGACTGCGCGCGGTACTGGTGGAACTCCTGGGTGGCAATCACCATGTGGGGATTCAACCCCTCCCTTTCTATAATTTCACGGGAGAAGCGGATGTTTTCCTCGGTATTGGTAGAGCGGTCCTCCTGGAAAATGCGGGAGGGCGCAATCCCCTTTTCCACCAGATAATCAAACATAACCTGCGCTTCGGTTGTTTCCTCATCGCTGCCTTGGCCTCCGGAAACAATGCAGACGGAATCCGGATTCTTTTCAAGATAGTTGACGGCGGTATTTAAGCGGTCGGCCAGCATGCGGCTCGGCCTGTCGCCGTTTATCGCCGCCCCCAGCACAAGGACGGTGGCGTTCCCCTCCGGCTGCTTGGCGGCGGCGTACAGCATCACGCTTGAGGCCGCGATGAACAGCACGATCAGCGCCGACAATAGGCAAAACAGCACCGCCATGACGACACGTCCTCCTTTCGTCCGCCAGATTCGCTGCAACACGGCGTATACCCGGCGCCAAAACAGGCCGATCAGGAACAGCGCCAGGAAGCCGGGGATCGACACCATAACCCCGGCGTTCACGATACCGGAAAAAAGCGGGAGACAGGACCAAAACAAAAAAAGGCCGGCGGCCGCCGTAAACAGAAAACGCAGCAGCTGTGTCCAGGAAACACGCCGTTTCTCCCGATTAAACATAAAAGCCATCCCCTTTCCCTGACGGGAAAATACCGTGCTTTTATGGTACAGGAGAAAGCGGAAAAGCGCAAGCGGGGATTTCTTAAGAAATCCCCGCTTTTTTCTGAAGACAGCCTGGGTGAGCAGGCCGGCCTGTGAGGGCTGATTTTTCAGCCGCCCACTCTCTTTCCTCATTCCTGGCGCAGCGCATCCACCGGCTTCAGGCGGGCGGCCTTTACCGCCGGATAGACCCCGAAAACCGCCCCCAGCAGGACGGAAAACAGGACAAGCAGGCTAAGCCCCGCCCAAGAGAAGGAAACCTCCAGGCCAAAGGCGCGCAGACCAAGCCAACCGGCCCCTCCGCCTATAGCAACCCCCGCCAGGCTGCCCAGCAGGGAAATCCCCACAGCTTCCGCCAAAAATTCCCACAGGATGCGCCCCCTGGAAGCCCCGATCGCCTTTTTGATCCCGATTTCTTTGGTGCGTTCGCCGACGGATACCAGCATGATCGTCATGATGCCCAGCCCGGAAACCACCAGGGAAATACCGCTGATCACCGTGAGGACCAGGCTCACAATATCGAGCAGATTCCCCAACCGGT
Organism: Candidatus Avimonas faecium; assembly: GCA_904419005.1. Classification (GTDB taxonomy): domain Bacteria; phylum Bacillota; class Clostridia; order Oscillospirales; family Acutalibacteraceae; genus Avimonas; species Avimonas faecium. The sequence goes on from CAJFQI010000052.1 coordinate 5,364, forward strand.
CGCGCTGGGCGGCCAAATTGTCGGTGCGGTACAGCCCCTGCATATCGGCCGCGCGCTCCAAGCGGCTGAGGATTTTCTCCTCGGTCGCGGAAATATCCGCCGAAGCGTCCACCCGCACCGCCACCTGGTCAAAGGTGCTCCGGCCGGTGAGAGCCTGCAGGGTGCTGTAAGGGATGTAAACCATGCTGGGGATGAAATCCCCCAGGCTTTGGAGCAGGGCGCTTCCCGCCTCCGCGACACCCACGATGGTAAACTCCTCCTGCGCGCCGTCAATCTCCAGCCGGATGGTCTTCCCGGTGATATTCTCCCTGCCGTATGCCTCTTTGGCCAGCAGCTCGTCCACAACGCAGACCAGCGAGGCGGATTGGACATCCCCTTTGGAGATCAGTCGCCCGAATTTCAGGCTTAAGGAAATCGCCTGCTTTGCCCCCGCATCAATCCCGCAGATCAGGGTGCTGCTCTGCGTGTCCCTTAGATAGGAGGTGGAATATTCAAGCACCAGGGGCATTGCCGTTACGACATCGCTGGTGCTGCGGATCAGGCGGAGGCTTTCCTCCGAAAGGCCGGCCTGGCCCTCCTGCTGGGAGGCGTTAGCGGTGATTGAAAGGCCGCTGATCCCCAAGCTTTCCAGCTCGTTGTTCACGGCGGCTTTTCCGGCGGAGCCGATCAGGGAGACAACGACCACCAGCATCACCCCGATGGTGATGCTGGCCATGGTGAGCAGGGTGCGCATGCGCTTTCGGGAAAGGTTTTTCAGGGCGCAGGCAACGATGTCTTTCATTCCTGCCCCTCCCCCGGCTGCGCCGCCACCGCTACACGGCCGCCGTCTTTTTCAACGGCGGAAGGCTCCTGGATGACTTGATCCCCGATGGACAGGCCCGTTTCTATCTCAAAGCCGTCGTTCCATTCCCGGCCGGTCTGGACGACCCGCTTGACAGCCCTCCCGTTTTGATAAAGGTAAACGTATTCCCGGTTCTCCTCGTCCTGCTGCACGTATTCGTACGGCAGGATAATGCGGTCCTGCGCGCTCTCAACAAGGATCTGGGATTTAGCTGACAGCCCCGGCTTTAAGGAATCGTCCCTTTCGGACAGGGTGACGACGGCGTCGACCACCGTTTCGCTGCTGGTCCCGGAATACTGCTGCCTAGCCGACGGGGAAATATAGGTCAGCGTGCCGGCGTATCCCTCCTTTTGAAAGGCGACGCCGCTGACCAGAACGGACTGCCCTGTCTCCACCTCCTTGAGCTTGCCTTCCGGGATCGTGATCTTTACCTGCAGGGCGTCGCTTGAGGAAATCACGACACAGGGCGTTTCGGTATCAACCGCCTCCCCCTCGGCGACGTTGAGCGAGCGGATAACGCCGTCAACCGGCGCGCTCACGCTTTTTACGATCTGCTGTTCCGGCACCAGCGAGGGGGAAACGCCGGCCGCAGCGGCGATTACCTCCTTGGTCGCAGCCACATCCACGGTGAAAAGGATGTCCCCCCGTTTTACCTCCTGCCCTGCCCGGACCGGTACGGTGGCGGCAATACAGGAGATGTCCGCATAAACCTCTTCGCTGTCCGCCGCCTCAATCCGGCCGGTGCAGGTAACGGTATCCTGCGCGGGACGGGTCTGCACAGTATACACAGAAACAGAAGGTATACTTCGCTGGAGCAGAGGCTTGGACAAAAGGATGCCCGCCATTGCCAGCAGCGTCAGTGAAAAAAGCAGCGTATACCTTTTTTTCATACCCATTTATACCCACCCCACGCCTTTCAAGCACAAAAAATCACGCCTTTATTCTGCGAAGGAAAGCGTGGAATATGTTCTCTATTTTTCGCCAATCGCCCAAGTCAAGAGCAATCCGTCACAAAAATGAAACGGCGCTAAAAGCGCCGTTTCAAAAATTCCTGTACACTCGCTTGGGGCGTTGGCTTAGAGGGCCTCCCGGACCGGGAGCGCGCCTAAGCCAGCGCCCCGTAAGCATCCCGCAGCGTTTTTACTCCGATCAGCTCCACGTCGCTGCGCTTGGATAATGCGCGCAGGTTGTGGTGCGGAAGCACGATCCTCCGGAATCCCAGCCTTACCGCCTCGTTAATGCGGCTTTCCGCGTTGGTGACCGAGCGGATCTCCCCTGCCAGCCCGATCTCGCCGAAGGCAACCACGTCGTCGCCAAGCGCCGTATCCTTCAGGCTGGAAACCAGGGACAGCGCTACCGGAAGGTCGGCGGCCGGCTCATCCAGCCGCAGCCCTCCCACCACATTGACATACGCGTCAAGGTTGGAGAAAAAGTAGCCGCCCCGCTTTTCAAGCACCGCCAGCAGCAGGGACAAACGGTTGTAGTCAAAACCGGTCGCCATCCGGCGGGGATTGCCGAAGCCGGTGGGGGAAACCAGCCCTTGGACCTCCGCCAACAGCGGCCTGGTTCCTTCCATAATGCAGGCGACGCAGGTGCCGCTGACATTGGTCGGCCGGCCTTCCAGTAGCATCTTGGAGGCGTTTTCCACCTCAAAAAGCCCCCGGTCCCGCATTTCAAAAACGCCGATCTCGTTGGTGGAGCCGTATCGGTTTTTCACACAGCGCAGAATCCGGTAGCTGGTGTTCCGATCCCCTTCAAAATACAGAACGCAGTCGACAATATGCTCCATGACCTTCGGCCCGGCAATCGCCCCGTCCTTGTTGACGTGGCCGACGATAAACACCGGGATATCGGCTCCCTTCGCCGCCCTCATGATCGCGTTGGTGCATTCCCTCACCTGGGAAACGCTGCCTGACGAGGAGGCGACAGCCGCCAGGTTCATCGTCTGGATTGAATCGACAATAACCAGATCGGGCGTATCCAAGGAAAAATGCTCCAGCACCGTGTCCATATCGTTTTCGCACAGGACATAGAGGTTGTCGCTGTCCACCCCCAGCCGGTCGGCGCGGAGCTTGATCTGCCGTTCCGATTCTTCGCCGGAAACGTAGAGGATCTTCATCGCCTGGCCCAGATGCTGGCAGATCTGGAGCAGCAGGGTGGATTTCCCGATGCCGGGATCGCCGCCGATCAGCATCAGCGCCCCATGGACGATACCGCCGCCCAGCACCCGGTCCAGCTCCTTCAGGCCGGTTTTGCAGCGCTTTTCCCCCTGCGGATTGATGCTGCCGATCTTTTGGGCAGCGCTGGTGGACATCGGCCTCCCGCCCCCGGCGGCCGGCTTTTCCGGCGCGCGGAATTCCTCGTTCAGCGTGTTCCATTCCCCGCAGGACGGGCATTTTCCATACCATTTCGGCGACTCAAAGCCGCACTGGGAACATAGGTAAACCGTCTTGCTCTTTGCAGGCATATTTTCTCTTCCTTTATTGTTCATTCTATGCACAACGCCGCCTGGCAGGGACCCCCGCTAAGCCTCAAAGCGCAGCAGGCCGCAGGCGATGGCAAAGGCCATATCCTGCCGGTAGCTGGGATCCTTCAGCTTCTGGACATCCGCCGTATTGGAAAGGAAGCCACATTCCACCAGGACGATCGGCGCTGTGGCGTTGTGCAGAAGATAAATGTCCTTACTGCCCTTTTTCAGCTCCCGCGTGTTCTCAGGCTGCAGCAAGCCGATCACCGCCTCGCGGATGGATTCCGCCAAGACGGCACTTTCCCCGCTGGCCGTCCCATAGAAGATCTGTGTGCCGGAATACTGCGTTTGGGCAAATTGGTTTTGATGGATGCTGATGGTCAGCCGGCTTGCATTCACCATGCTCAGCCGATTTTTCAGGTCGCTCACCTTCTGCTCCCGGATCGTATCGGCCTCCGCGTTGTGGATGGAGGTATCGCTCTCGCGGGTCAACTCCACCGGGTAGCCCAAAAAGCGGAGCAAATCCGCCAGAGGCAGCGCAATTTCGAGATTGATGTCCTTTTCCAGCGTCCCATCCGCCGCAGAGGCGCCGCCGTCCATCCCTCCATGCCCCGGGTCAATCAGGATGACGCCTTCCGCACCGGCAGCGGTGCCCCGGGCCGCCGGAGCGCCCGCCATACGGGCAATCTGTACCGCCGCATAGACAGCCGCAAGGATACAGCATAGGACCAGCAAGGCTTTAAGAACCGGTTCGCGCCAAGCCCGGCGCCGCATTCGTCTTTTCAAAGATACCACCCCGTACAATGTATGAACGGGGCGGCAAAATCATACGCACCGAATTAACGGCGCCTTTTCTTTTTCTTCTGCGGGTTCACATAAACAAATTTTTCGGACAGGGAAATGTGCTTATAGCCCAACAGATAACCCAGCCAGCAGATAATCGGGACCACCACAACGGTCAGCACCAACGCGATGATCGCCGGCCAGGACACATCCATGGTCGCCTGAATCGCCGTGCCGGTCAGCCGGTTCATCAGCGGCAGGAACGAGAAATTCAGCAGCCGGTAGATAAAGATGAATCGCGGATAAACCAGCCCCAGCTTGCTGAGTATGAGCACTACATAGAGAAGATAGGAGGGAATCCCTGCCATCAGACCGACCTTCAGGCCGCGAAGCTTATCCTCCTGCATATGGCCGAACTGCACCGAGTTGCTGTCCTTGTCCCCCTGCTCCCAAAGCTTGGAATAGGGCAGCGCCGCCAAAAGGATAAACATTAGGACCTGCGCAACGATGTCAAAGGCCAGCTGCACGCTTGCAGGGACATCGGATCGGATTTCCTGCCACTGCTGATTGGAGGGCAGGGTGGTCGTCGCCGCAGCCGAGGTCGCCGTAGCAGCGCCCGTCGCCTCTCCTCCGGATTCCCCTGTTCCGGTGGAGGCGGCTCCGCCGCCCTCCGCCTGGGTAGACGCAGCCGTCGTCTGGGCAGTGGACGGCGCGGTGGTTGTTTCATCATAATAAATTTCCGACAGAATCGTCGTCGTTCCGGCTTCCTCGTCGTATTCAACCAGGCGTTCGCCGATGGTCTCTGTCGAAAGCCCTGTGACAATCATCATCAGCGACATATACAGGATCATGGCCATAATAGCGGAGAAAACCGTGCGAAAAAAGACATTTACCGCCATTTTGATATTGGCGGTCCGCAGATTAGGCTGTGCCGACATACTCATTTCCGTCCTTTGTCTCGTTTTTCCGGGTATCCTGCCAAGCCTCCCGGCGGAGCAGCTTAACGCCGCCCGCCGTCTGGCAATGTATATCTAGTATATCACCCTTTTCCCGGTTCAGCAAGGCGCGGACGCGGGCCGAACAATAAAAAAATTGTGAACAGGGCAAGCCTCGGCTTTTATGGAACGAAAAAGGGGCTATTGCAGAAAAGATTTCTGCAATAGCCCCGCCTTTCCGTGAACTCTAGGAACCGCCGGGTCTTCAGCCGGGACCGGTTCCGCCGTGCGAAAAGGGATTATTCCTCCCCGTCCGCAGCGTCATCCGCCGCGTTCTCCCCCTCTTCAAGGAGGGCGCGGATTGACAGGCTGATGCGCTTATGCTCATAGTCAATATTTGTGATCTTTACCCGGACCTCCTGGCCCATTTCCAGTTCGTCCTGCGGCTTCTCGATGCGGCGGTCCGCGATCTGGGAAATATGAATCAGGCCGTCAATGCCCGGGATAATCTGCGCGAAAGCCCCAAAGCTGGTCATGCCGACCACCTTGGCAGTGACAACGGAGCCGACCGGGTAATTTTTCTTGAAGATTTCCCAGGGGTTGTCCTCCGCCTTCTTGTAGCCGAGGGAAATCTTGTGCTTTTCATGGTCAAGGTCCTTGATATACACTTCAACCGTATCGCCCACGTTGACGACCTCGGAAGGATGCTTGATCCGCTTCCAGGAGAGCTCGGAAATATGGATCATGCCGTCCACGCCGCCGAGATCCACAAACGCGCCGTAAGAGGTCAGCGACTTGACAACGCCGGTATACTTCTGGCCGACCTCCGCCTGCGCCCAGAACGCGGCTTCCTTCTCCTTACGCTCGTCGCGGGCGACCTGGCGGATGGAACCGACCGCACGGCGGCGGTTCTTATTGGTCTCAATGATCTTAAAGCGCACATTCTGCTTGAGCAGGGGGGACAGGTCCTCCATGCGGGTCAGGGACGCCTGGGACGCGGGGATAAATACGCGCACGCCGTTGGTTACGGCCAGGATGCCGCCCTTGATCACGTCGGTAACGACGCCCTCGAGCACCTCGCCCTTCTCTTCAGCCTCAACGACCTTATCCCAGCCCTTCATGGCGTCAACGCGCTTTTTGGAGAGCATAATGGTACCCTCCTGGTCGTTGGTGCGCATGATCAGCAGCTCCAGCTCGTCGCCCACTTTCACGACGTCGGCCGGGTTCACATTCGGGTCCGCAGACAATTCATTGGCCGGGATATATCCGGTCTGCTTGCGGCCGACCACTTCTACCTGCACCTCATTCGGAGCAATACCGACAACCACGCCGCGTACCCTTTCATCCGTACTCAAGCTCTGCAGGGAAGCCTCAAGCGCCTCCTCAAAGCTCATTTCGTCAAACGACTTCGCAGGAGCAGCTTCCGCCGCCGGCTCCGCTTTCGTTTCCGGTTCAGCGGCAGGCGCGGTTTCGGCAGTGGTTTCCTCCGCCGCGACGGTCTCTACTTCTTTGACTTCGTTTTCGTTGCTGTTGACAATTTCGGACATGGTTGAAAGTACCTCCTTTATAATATCAGCGGGAGTAGATGCCCCGGCAGTTACGCCGATGGACCGCGCCTTGCGAAGCAGCGCGGGCGAGAGCTCGTCCGCGGTTTCAATCAGCACGGTCGGGCAGTACACTGAGCATACATCGCGCAGTTTTGCGGTGTTGGAGCTCTGACGCCCGCCGACAATCACCATGATATCGCATTTTTGCGACAATGCGACGGCTTCCTTTTGCCTTTCAGAAGTCGCATTACATATTGTATCAAAAATTTTGATGTTTGTATAGACTTTTTTTGCGATTTCCGAGCATTTTTCCCAAATATCCATATTGAAGGTGGTTTGCGCCACCATAACAACCGGCGAATTTGTAGAAATGATATTGTTTTTTTGCAAATTCTCAAGATCTTCTGGTGAGGAAATCACAAAGCTCCGCCCTTGGCAATGCCCGCGGATTCCGGTCACCTCCGGATGGCCTTCGTTTCCCGCGATGACCACGGATGCCCCATTTGCCGATTCCTGTGCGACGATCCGGTGGATTTTGGCGACGAAGGGGCAGGTAGCATCGCAGTATTCCCGCCCCAGGCGCTCCAGCTCTTCGTAAACGGCGTGCGAAACGCCGTGCGAACGGATCACCAGCGTGGCCCCCTCCGGGACCTCCTCCGGGCTGGAAACAGTCGTGACGCCCCGCCCGGCCAATTCATTGACCACCTGGGGATTATGGATGATGGGGCCTAGGGTGCATACCGTTTTCCCCTGCTCCAGCAGTTCATTTACCGTCTGCACCGCCTTGTTGACGCCAAAGCAGAACCCGGCGGATTTGGCTAAGGTAATGGTCAATGGGATTCCTCCAGCATCTGGGCAATCCGGTCCATCAGGTACCGCGAAGCGTACCGAAGATCCGGATGCTCGGGATTGTCAAGATGCAGCTCCTGCGGGGAAAGCGGCTTGCCGAACACCAGGGTGGTGAGCCGGAAAAGCCGTACCTTCTGATCCTTGGTCTTGATGGCCACCGGCACAATGTAGGCGCCGGTTTGGGAAGCCACCAGGGCGGCGCCGGACTTCGCCCGGCCGAGCCTGCCGTCCTTGGACCGGGTGCCCTCCGGGAAAATCCCCAGGACCTTGCCGCTTTCCACAATCCGCTTTGCGGTATCAATCGCGCCGGTGTCCCCCGCTCCCCGCTTGACGGGGAACGCGCCGAATTTCTTGCCCACAAACCAGGCGGCCAGCTTGCTGCGGAACAGCTCCGCCTTGGCCATATAATACACATGGCGCTTCATCGCCATCAGAACGAATACCGGGTCAATATCCGAAATATGGTTGGGGCAAAGCATGAGCGGCGTGGGATCCTCCGCCGGCGGGACATTTTCCCGGCCGATCACCTTATACGGGAACAGCAGCCAAAACAACGGCTTAAAAAGGGTCAGCAAAAAACGCGCCAATCGCATAAAACCATCTTCCTTTCCGGGAGGTTTTAGCCGGCCAAGGCCTTTTGGACAACCGCCTTGATCGCCTCCACCGCTTGGCGGAGATCCATGGCCGACGTATCGACAAGGACCGCGTCCTCCGCCGCTTTCAGCGGGGCGGCCGCGCGGTGGGAATCGTCGTAATCCCGTTTTTTCATATCGGCGAGCACCTCTTCGTAGGTAACCGGCTCGCCCTTGAGCGCCAACTCATCAAAGCGGCGCTGGGCCCGCACCTCCGCGGAAGCAGTCAGGAATATTTTGACCTGCGCGTCCGGCAGGACGACGGTGCCGATGTCCCGCCCATCCATCACCACATTGTCGGTTTTAGCCATATCCCGCTGCAAATCAAACAGGAAGCGCCGCACCGCCGGCAGGCTGGACACAGCCGAAGCCGCCATAGATACCTCTGGGGTGCGGATGCAATCGCTGACATCCTCCCCGTTGACGAATACGCGCTGAGCGCCGTCAATATACCGAATTTCCATATGCAGCCGCGGCAGCAGGGCTTCCACTGCCGGGGCGTCCTTCGGGGACAGCCCGGAACGCAGGGCCATATATCCGACCGAGCGGTAGAGCGCCCCGGTATCCACATAAATAAAATGCAGCTCTTCGGCCAGGATCCTGGCGACAGTGCTCTTGCCCGCGCCGGAAGGGCCGTCTATGGCAACCGCTAAGGCGGTACGCTTTGCGGATTCGTTCACGCTATCCAATCCTTTCCTAACTCAAGGGAATTGCGGCAACCCAGCCGCCGCCCCCCTGTTTCATTCGCAGGCATGACGGCCGGCGGCAACGCCGGTAGAAAACGCGATCTGCAAATTGAAGCCGCCGGTATAGGCATCCACATCAAGCACCTCACCGGCAAAATACAGGCCCTTTGCCTTTTTGGACTCCATGGTTTTGGCGTTCAGCTCGCTCACCTTCACCCCTCCAGAGGTCACGATCGCCTCTTCCACCGGGCGGAAGCCTTCCACCGTGAGGGGCAGGGCCTTCAGCAGGCCGGCCAGCGAGCGCCGCTGCTCCTTGGTAATGGCGTTGCATTTTTCTTGCGGCCGGATCCCCGACAGCGCAACGACCACCGGGCAGAGGCTGCGCGGCAGGAGGGCGCCCAGGGAATTGGAAAAATCCCGGTTCCGGTTTTCCCGGAAATCCCGCACCAGGCGCGCATCCAGCTGCTCCGGCGACAGGGCGGGCTTTAGGTCGATCAACAGCCGGTAGCGCCCCGGCTCCATCTCCCGCATATGGGCGCTGGCGCTGAGCGCCATCGGCCCGGACACGCCGAAATGGGTAAACAGCATTTCGCCGAAATCCTCGGTCACGGTTTTGTCCCGACGGGTATCCACCACGCGGAGGGCGACGTTGCGCAGGGAAAGCCCCTGCGCCTCCCGGCACCATTCCTCCCGGCATACCAGCGGCACCAAGGAGGGCCGCGGCGGAATCACCGTATGCCCGGCCTGCTCCGCCAAGCGGTAACCGTCCCCGGTAGAGCCGGTCAGCGGATAGGACAGGCCGCCGGTGCAGACGATCACGGCGTCCGCCTCCAGCTCCTCCCCGCCCTCCAGCCGTACGCCGCGGCAGGCTCCTTCCGCCAGCAGGAGATCCTCCGCCCGGCCGGTCACAAAGCGGCAGCCGGCGCGGCGGACAGCGCCCACCAAGGTGTCAACCACATCCCGCGCCTTATCCGAGCAGGGGAAAACGCGGTTCCCGCGCTCCGTTTTCACCGGCAGCCCGCTTTCCTCTAAAAAGGCCATCATGTCCTGCGGCGTAAAGGAGGATACGGCGCCGAAAAGGAAGCGTCCGTTTTGCGGGACGTTGGCGATAAAATCCGGCACCGAACAGTTGTTGGTGATGTTGCAGCGCCCTTTGCCCGTAATCAGCAGCTTGCGCCCCATCCGGGCATTGCGTTCAAGGATTGTCACCGATAAGCCGCGCTTTGCGGCGGCATACGCCGCCATCAGCCCGGCAGCTCCCCCGCCCACAACCACAAGCTTCCGGTCGGTATTCTTTGGCAAAGCCGTGCCCATTATGCCTGCTCCTCAAATTTCTGATAGACCTCGTATTCCTCCCATATCCGCTCAAGCGCGGCCAGCTCGCTTTGGATGTCCTCCTTCTTTTTCAAGGAAATGGCGACGATCAGCGCGTTGACAATGCTGAGCGGGGCGACCAGGGAATCGACGATGGTCGCCATATCGCTGTGGGCCAGCAGCAGATAGCCGGCGTATTCCGCGATCGGAGAGATTTCGCTGTCAGTAATGGCGATTACCTGCGCGTTTCGGGAATGGGCGAAATGCATCGCCTTGACCGTTTTGCTTGAATACCGCGGGAAACTGAACCCAACGATGACATCCTCCGCGTTGATATGGAGCATATCCTCAAAAATTTCGGTTTCACTGTTGGTGTAAATCAGCTGAACATCCACCAACAGCAGCTTGAGGTAATACGCCATAAAGGAGGCCAGGGAACGGCAGCTTCCGGCGCCGAAAATATAGACGCGGCGCGCGCCGACCAAGGCGTCCACCGCCCGGTAAAAGGTCTCCCTCGGCAGTTCCTCCAGCGTTTGGCGGATATTCGCCAGGTCGCAGCCGATGATATTGTCCAGCACCTCGTCGTCTGCCATCCGGGTGCGCGTCACCTCAATGCGCTGCACCGAATTAAGCTTGCTGCGCACCAGCTCCTGCATCGCCTTCTGGAGCTGCGGGTATCCCTCAAACCCCAATTCGGCAGCGAAGCGGACAACCGTTGACTCACTGACCCCCACGGTTTCCCCCAAGCGGTAGGCGGTCATAAAGGCGGCTTTATCGTAATGGTCGACAATATATTGCGCGATCCGCCGCTGTCCCTTAGAGAAGGTCGGCTGGCGTTCGGTAATTTGCGCGATCAGGTTGGATTTCAAACCGGTCCCCCCTTTCCCCTTATTGTAATTCCAAAGCGGGAAAAATGCAAGAGGGTTCCAAAAGCCTTGCAGAAAAGCGGAGCATTCCTCTTTCAAACGGCACCGCGCCCGTGCGTTTCCCGGCAGGAGGGCGGTCAAGGCTCAGCCGGCCGGAAGAGCCGGCCTTTCCTTCCGGCAAACGGAGCGGCCGGCCTCTGCATCCCTACGGCCCCTTTTGTGCAAAACCGCCCCTGTCGCCAATCACTGATAGATGCGATATTTCGTTCCCGGCTCTCCTCCGGCGGCCTTTTCCGGACAGCGCCTCCGATACCGCGCGTATTACGAAAAATAACGGGACCGGTTCGGTCCCGTTATTTTTACAGGCTTCGCGCAGCCTCCCGAGCCAGGAGGCCGCGGCCGTATGGCATCAGCGGCGGTTCGTATGGAATATCCGGGAAAGCCGCGGATGGAGGACGCGGTAATATACCGTTACCAAATTGCTCAGGGCATAATCGTAAATCACAAAAATCACGTTGCCGGCTAGAAGGAAAAGCAGCGCGATATTCACGCCGCCCACCACAAAGGTTTCGGGATCAAGGTGGAACACGAACAGCATGCCCAGATAGGACAACACCATCGCGGCGTTGAATACCCCCAGCTTGATCAGCCACTCAGCCACGCGGCGGCGGAGCTTTTCCAGATGCGCCTTCAGCACCGGATAGTAGCCGAAAAAGGCCAGGAACAAGACCTTGGCTTCCATGTCCGGCGCAATCAGAAGGGAAAGCAGCGCCACCGCCGCATAGACCATCCAGGCGGTTTTGGCGCCTGCCTCCACCACGACCGGGATCAGCAGCACGCCCGCGATCGCCGGGAGCGCGTACGTCCCCAGCGGAAAGAAGGTCATCAGCATAAACATCAGGGAAAGCGCCCCGAACACGCCGCCGAGCGCCACTTTACCGCTAGGTTTCACAGATGCCGACCTCCTGTTGCTCGATTCCTATAACCTACGTTATAGAATGACGCCGTTTCTCCCATCAACAGCACCGGATCAAATCGCCGCCGAAGCATTCGCAGCAGCAGTCCGCGCAGATTAACCCGGAGCAGACGTCGCAGCCGCTGCAGCCGCCCCCGTTGGGGCTGCCGGCAGGGCGGTAACCGCCGGTCTGCCGCTGCTGGTTCATCTGATTCAAAGCCGTCCGGTATTCCATGTT
>CAJFQI010000053.1 GCA_904419005.1 Candidatus Avimonas faecium
GATAAACATGGATTACATCCTCCCATCTCAGCGACACGCATTGCTTATAGTATAACTAAATACAGTATAACACAAAATTAAAATTAGTCAAGTATGATTCGGTAATTCGTGATTGACTAATTTATTCTTTTGCGATTAGAAAACAAAACAGGTGCAAGAATTCAAACTCCTGCACCCGCTTGTCATTTCAATGGTTTCTATGTGAAAATCATTTCTGCATTTACAACTTCGTTGACACGCTCTCGAATGTTATTCATCATGCGTACCCACTCCATTGGATTCTCCGCTTTCAGCTGTTCGGTAACACCTTCCCTTTCAGCGTACTCTTTTACCAGCCGAAGAAAGAGAGACTGTGCTTCTTCCTCTACATCAGCGAGATAGGAGTAGAGCTTGCCGGAAGTGAGCAGATTGTAGTACAGGATTTTATGGTGCTGTTGCAAATACCACCTACGTCGTTGTGCCCAGACACCGATGGGGCGTTTTTCTTCGGGCGGTAAGGTCAGATCAGGCAGGAAATAATCGCCCTGCATGGTGTACGTGCCACCCGCTTCTTCAAATATTGTCTTTTCCATAAAGCAAAACCTCCTTTGATACCATCATTGTACCAAAGGAGGTTTCTGTTTACGAATGTGCGATTTTGATTATCGCACGTTGTATATTAAAAATTTAGTCAATTATGATTGGCCAAATCGTAATTGACTAAATTGCGATTTGACAGACCTTTCAGTCTTTCAGGTAGCTTTCAAACGGAGCGTCGTCGCTGCAAAAGGTATCGAAGATCATTTTAGCCCCAAGTCGGAAGCCGACGATGAAAGAATCCAGTCCTGTGTTGCCCATCAGTTCCCCATAGGCATTGCAGAAATCAAGAAACAGCTTCTTTTCCTCGTCGTTCAAACGCTGTGTGAGTTTTTCTTCCAGCTCGTTTGTGTCTTTTGAAACCTTAAGAGTATGGCTGCCCTTTCGGTATCCTCTCGCCTGCGGATCAATATTTCCGTAGTATAGTTCTTCCAGAAAATTTGTCATTACTTCGCACCTCCCTGTACCTGTTTCTGTTTTCTCCAAGACGGGAAGCGTTTCAGCGTCCGGATATGCCAGTCGGATTTCCGGGTAACTGAGCGGCAATAGGGAGAGCAGAGAAATTCAATGAGATATACCTTCGGGATATGGTTGACGCCGTGGCGCTTAAATGCTTTCAGTTGTCCGCCGGCGCACCAGTTGTTGATGGCGGTCTTACTGTAGCCTGTGAGCTTGCAAACCTCCAAAGCAGTCAGAACATCTTTGTACTGAGAGAACAGGTCGGCATAGTACTCGTGCATATCCTCCAAGACATCCGGAGGGAGATGGATTTCCAGTTTGATCTCATAGTAGCCCTTATACCACCCTTTCGGTGCGGCATAGGCTTCCGGGAAAACTTTGCGATCCTCTAAATAGGCAATCACATCTTCCTTTTTGATTTTATAGCAGCGTGTCTGCTTGCCTGTGTAATAACAGGGTATCTTTCCGCTTTGCAGAAGATACCGGGCGGTAGACTTGCTGATATGGCAAATCCGATACAGTTGATCCTTTGTAATGATATCGGGAATCTCATCCCAGTTGATGGCTGCGTTGTTCATAGCAATACACCTTTCAAAATCATATTTGCCGGTGTGACTGTCCGTGTGTATTGCCTGATTGCTCTCAGTTCTTTCCGTTCTTTCCGCAGTTCTTTCCAAAAATGCGGATTTTGGAGCATTTCCCGACTCATTCGAACTTGCCAGAAACAACGGGCTTTCTCGGGGTTTTAACGTGAAAAAGCCAGTATTTATGCGACTTTTCGCCGAGGACGAAACTAGCAGAAACTGACACGAAACTGACTGATCCTAACACGCACTTTATAAAACTCGAAATCAGGTAGTCCTCACGGGCTCGTGGGTTTGAATCCCACCCGCTCCGCCAAACCTGCGGTGGGCAGCAAGTCGCGCACCGCAGGTTTTTCTTTTGTCCAAACGAGCAACCCGCGTTTACGCTGTTCCTTTTTGCGTCACCCTTACACAGCAAAAGAGGAGGGGGTTCCTGCGAACCCCCTCCTCTTGCCATATGAAAAGGCACAGCCGGCGCCGGCTGGCCGCGGCATCCTGCTAGGCAGAGGGCAAACAGCCCCGCCGCCAGCGGACGGATCCGCCCGCACGCTTTTCCCGCTGCGTTGCTTTCGGCATCCATGCCCCGCCTGTTGCCCCTTGCGTCTCTAGCACCGGTAGCATAACCAAGCGGGACCTCCGCAGAAGCTTCGCTTGGTTATACACTATTATGAAAAGATTAACAGCGCCGCCCTGCCTCCCCCGACCCCTGGGCAGGGGAGGGGATCCCGCCGGCGCTCCGGCCCCCGGGGCGCGCCGTGCCGGGGTTATTTCCTGCGGGCAGTGGCCTTCTGCTCAAACCGTTCCTTTTTTACCGTGCAGCGCTCATGGGTGCCCTCCCCGACCAGGCCCGCCTCGTCCCAGACGGAGACACGGAACAGGAAGCGCCGGTCGTCCGCCTCCAGGATTTCCGCCTCGGCCCGTACCGCCGCCCCTTCCGGCGTGGGGTTGAGGTGGCGGATATTCACCATAGTACCGACGGTAGTGATGCCCTCCGGCAGGAGGGGCTGCACCAGCGTCATGGCCGTGTATTCCATCAGCGCGATCATGTAGGGGGTGGCAAAAACGTCCACCGTCCCGCTTTGCAGGGAACTGGCCAGCCGCTCCTTGGTAACCGTCCACTCCTGGACGCCTTTTCTGCCTATGATTTCCTGCGCCATTATGCATGGCCTCCTTTGCATCAATTCCTTGGTATAATGCCCTTGTGCGGCGGCGCTGGGCCGGCCGCTGAGGGCATTATACCACAAATCCCCCCCGGCGCGCGAGCCCGGCGCTCGGCGCCCGGCTGCGGCGGCTTTTCCCGCGGCGTGGTCCCTGTTTTTTGCTCCGGGGGTTGGCAGGATCCCCTGTTTGCTGGTATAATGCCCCTAGAACGCTGCCGGCAGGCGTCCTCCCCGCGCCCTGCCGGAGAGCCGGCCGCCCGTGGGAGCGGCCGGCACGGGTTTCCCGGGGAGCGAGCCGCCCTCGCGGGCGCGCCGAAACCAGCGAAAGGATGGCGGCACAATGGAGGCAGACAGGGAGAATCATCAAGGCGGCGGGGAGCGCACGGCCCCCGCGGGCGCGCCGGAGCCTTCCCTGCCGGCCGGCCCCGGCCCAGCGGGCCGTCCCGCTGGGCAGCGCATCCACTTCATGGATGAGGTGCGGGGCTTCGATATCATTCTAATGGTTTTTTTTCACGCATTTTATACGATTGGTTATTTATTTAACGTCCCCTGGGGGCAGGCGCTTTTCCGCTTTTTCCAGCCGTCGGAGGCGTTTTTTGCCGGCGTGTTTGTCTTTATCTGCGGCATTTCCTGCCGGCTTTCCCACAGCAACTGGAAGCGGGGCGGGCTGCTGCTCCTGGTGGCCGCGGGGATTTCGGCGGTGCTGTGGGTTTTTATGCGGTCGGAAATGATCTGGTTCGGCATCCTGCATTTCCTGGCGGTGGCGATCCTGCTGTTCGCCCTGCTGCGCCCGCTGCTCGACCGGATCCCTCCGGCCGCCGGGCTGGCCGCCTGCGCGGCCCTGCTCCTGCTGACCTGGTGGGTGCCGGCTTATAAAGGGGGCGCGTTCGGCATCCCCGGGCTTTTTTCGCTGCCCGTCCCCGACGCTTGGCAGGGTTGCCTGTGGCTGTACCCCCTGGGATTGAGCGAAAGCATCCCTGCGGGCGATTATTTCCCCCTCCTGCCGTGGATTTTCTGCTTCCTGGCGGGCAGCTTTGCCGGGGTGTGGGCCAAGGCCGGGCGCTTCCCCCGCTGGATGTATACCCGGCGCGTCCCCTTTTTCTCCTGGATCGGCAAGCACACGCTGGTGATCTATGTCGTCCACCAGCCGGTCATATATGGAATATGCCTGGCAATTTATACAATCAGTAAATCTTTTGCCGCCCCGTAACGGCCCCAGTCCCCTCTGGCCCGCATCGGCGGGCGGCGCGGGCTCGCCGATGCGGCGGGAAAGATGCGGAAGATCTAAGGAAATTCCCCGGCGGGCGCTTGACATTCCCCGGGACAAGCCGTAGAGTAAGGGTATAGCCGTCCCTGCCGGGAGGGAGGGGCTTTTGCGCGGAGGAAATGGCCGCGCGGGGCGCCGCATCCTGCGCGCAGGGCGATACAGGCAAAGGGCGGCCGCTTGGGCCGCCAATCAAGAAGGAGATGACGCAGCCGTGCCGAACGGGAAAAAGAGAGGGACAGGCTTCCAAAGCCGCCGGGCAGCCGCCGGGACGGCGCAGGCAGGCAGACGGCTGGCGGCGGCCATCCTCAGCGCCGCGCTGCTGCTTTCCCCGTCCGCCTTTTGGACAGTGCAGGCCGCGGAGCCGATCACCGTGCCCGGCAGCACCACCGCCCCGTCGGAGAGCGGGGCTTCGTCCGGAACGGACGCGATGCAGGGGCTGGAGGAGAAGCTGGCCGCCCTCCAGGCGGAGGAGGCGGAGCTGCGGGAGAAATCCAGCGCCGCCAAGCAGGACCTTGATAACCAGCAGGAATATAAGGCGTCGCTGGACCGCCAGATTGACAACGCCGCCGAGCAGATCAACCTCTTGGCGCAGCAGGCGGCCGCCTTGGACACCCAGGTCAAGGAGACCGAGCAGGAAATCGCGGCGCGCGAGGCCTCAATCGCGGAGAAGGAAGAGGAAAACAGCGTGCGGTTTGAGCAGCTGCAGCAGCGGCTGCGGGCGATTTCCAAAAGCGGGAATTTTTCGATGCTGCAAATGCTGCTGAGCACCGACTCCTACACCGACCTGCTGATCAAGTCCAAGATGATGCAGACGGTGGCGGAAAACGACCAGCAGCTGATGGACGAGCTGGACGCCCAGATCCGGGAGATCAACAGCGAGAAAGAGGCGCTGGCGGCGGACAGGGAGACGCTCCAGGCCCGGCAGGCGGAATATGCCTCCGTGCAGGAGCAGGAAGCCCAAAAGAAAAAGGAGCTGGAGGCCCTCAGCCGGGAGGCGGCTTCGGTGGTGGAAGGGCTCGAGCAGGACATGGACTATTACACCGAGCGGCTGGAAACCATCCGCCAGGAGGAAGAGGCGATGGACCAGCTGATTGAGGACCTGCTCAATCAGCTGCCGCCGGCGACGACGGCGACAACCACCACGACCACGCAGGCCGCCACAACCACCACCCAGGACGGCCAGACGACCGGCGGCACGGGTTCCACGACCACGACCACAACGGGCAGCACCACGACGACCACGACCCCTACCACGGGACCGGGCGGGCAGCTGCCCACCACCCCCGGCGGGCTGTACGACAGCGGGACGATGTACTGGCCGGTGCCGACCGTCAAATACGTCAGCGATTTCTTCGGCGGCTCCCGCAACCATAAGGGGATTGACATCGCCAACAGCCCCACCACCCCGGTATACGGGGAGAATATCGTGGCGGCCCGCGACGGGGTGGTGATCTACGCCAATTACACCAACTCCTACGGCGGCGGGTACGGGTATTACTGCATCGTCGACCACGGGCTGGACGCCGACGGCAAACGGATCGTCACCCTGTATGCCCATATGTCCAACCTGATTGCCAGGGTAGGGAATGTGGTTACCGGCGGGCAGACCGTCCTGGGCCAGGCCGGGAACACCGGCAACGTGTCCGGCCCCCACCTGCACTTTGAGGTGCGGGAGGACAACGTCTGCGTCGACCCCTTCGCCAACGGCTACCTGATCCGCAAATAGGACGCCGCTGAAAACGCGGCGCTCCGCCCCCTCTTTCGCGGGCGATCCCGCCGGGAGGGGGCGCCCCTCCCTTTCGGCCGGCGGGAGGAGGCGCGCTGCCTTTGCGGAGGGGCAAGGGCTCCCGGCAATAGGGCCGGCTCCGCCGGCGGACGGACCGGAGGCTGCCGCGGATAAGCGATGGTATCCCTTGTTTATATTTTACTATTATTATAGGAGGAGAAGAGATGAAACGCATTGTAATGCAGGGCCCCCGCAAAAGCAAAGTGGTGGAGGTGGATATCCCCCGCCCGAACGACCACCAGCTGCTGGTCAAGGTGACCTATACCGGCATGTGCCACTCCGAGTGGTATCCCTGGTCCACTGCCTTTGAGGGGCAGCTCTTCGGCCACGAGCCGGTGGGCGTGGTGGCCGAGGTAGGCAAAGCCGTCACCAAGTTCAAGGTGGGCGACCGGGTGACCGGCCTGGGCGCGGGCTACGCCGAGTATGTGCTGATGAGCGAAAGCCGCACCGTCCATGTCCCCGACAACCTTTCGGACGTTGACGCGATTGCGGAGCCCCTTTCCTGCATGATGAGCGCGGTCAGCCGGATGCCCCTCACCCTGCCGGGCGACCCGGTAGCCGTGGTGGGCGCGGGCTATATGGGCCTCGGCGCCATCTCCCTGTTCAAGCTGCGGGGGGCGGGCCGGATCATCGCCGTCGACCCGCGGGAGGAGGCGCGCGAGAACGCCCTGCGCTTCGGCGCGACCGAGGTCTACGCCCCCGACGAGCTGCCGGCCGGTTACCTCCTGAATTGGAACAACTGGGGAGGGGAGGACCTCGCCCGCAGCACCGAGGATAACCACATCTTTGAGCTCGGCTTTCAGAACGTGATGGAATTCGCCGGCACCCCCAGCGCCCTCGCCCTGGCCGGCGAGATGGTGCGGGCCCACGGCATGCTGTGCATCGGCGGCTACCACAACGACGGGCCCCGCAGCGTGGATTTCAACCTCTGGAACGTCAAGGCCATGACCGTGCAGAACGCCCACGAGCGCCGTTCCGATTTCCAGACCGAATGCTGCCGCAACGCGCTCGACCTGCTTTCCAGCGGGAAGTGGGATTTCAAGGGCGTGACCAACCATATTTACACCATGGAGGAGTTTGACCGCGCCAACGAGGAGATGGAGAGCAAGCCCAAGGGGTACATCAAGGCCGCCATCCGCTGCGCGGACTGACGCCATTCAGGGCTCGGCAGGGCGCGGCCGCCGCGAAAGGGCGGACAGGCCCCGCTTTTGGGAGTGCGAAAAATAGTTTAGAAAATTTCCGCGATCCGGCCCTGTTTTTTGGGAGCGGATGCGGTATAATTGGCAATGGGAAGCCGTCGTGCGGCGGCAAAGGAAGGGCGGCCCGCCGGGCCGCCCTTTGCGCAATCCGCGTATACCGCGGCCATATCGAAAGGGGAAATGCAAAATGAAACCGTTTCAGGTAGCTCTGCAGCTGTATTCCGTGCGTGAAGAGATGGAAAAGGACATGCCCGGCACCCTGCGCGCCGTCAAGGCGATGGGGTACGACTTTGTGGAATTCGCCGGCTATTTCGGACGGACGGCCGAGGAGGTGCGCGCCCTGCTGGACGAGACCGGCCTTGCATGCGTTTCCGTCCACCAGGGCTACGAGGTGTTCCTGGGGGAAAACGGCGGCAAGGAGGTCGACTTCCTGAAGACCATCGGCGCAAAATACTGCGCGGTGCCGTGGATGGGGGACGGCCACAAGGGCAGCGCCGCCTTTGAGAAAACGATGGCCGATTTTACCAAGGTCAGCGGGATGCTGAAGCAGGCGGGCATCCAGCTCCTTTACCACAACCACGATTTTGAATTTGAAAAGGTGGAGGGCAAGTACAAGCTGGACTGGCTGTATGAGGCCCTGCCGGCCGACGTCCTCCAGACCGAGATCGACACCTGCTGGGCCAAATACGCCGGGGTGGATCCCTGCGCCTATCTGCGCAAGTATGCCGGCCGCTCGCCGGTTGTCCATCTCAAGGACTTCACCTGCTCAAGGATGAACGCGGGCGCTGTGTACGCCCTGATTGACGACCAGGGCAACGCCGGCGAAGCCGAAAAGGCGGAGAACGATTTCCGCTTCCAGCCGCTGGGCATGGGGGTGCAGGACATCCCCGCCATCCTTGCGGCGGCGGAGGACGCCGGGGCCGGCGTGGTGGTGGTCGAGCAGGACGAATCCCCCGACCGCCCGCCGCTGGAGGCCGCCCGCCTCAGCCGGGAGTACCTCAAATCCCTGGGGCTGTAATCCCGGGGACCGCTTCCCTGCGGCCTGTCCGGCCCTGCGCGGAGCGGGAAGCCGCGCGGCCTGCTTGCGGGGGGAACCCTGCATCAAAAAGGGGGGATGCTG
This sequence comes from Candidatus Avimonas faecium, assembly GCA_904419005.1. Classification (GTDB taxonomy): domain Bacteria; phylum Bacillota; class Clostridia; order Oscillospirales; family Acutalibacteraceae; genus Avimonas; species Avimonas faecium. The sequence continues at coordinate 8,152 of CAJFQI010000053.1, forward strand.
TTATGCAGCACCCCCCCTTTTTGAACGCCGTACGGGCACATAGGAGCGCCGGCTCCCGCGGGGGCGTTCTGTCGGCTCCTCTGCCCCACAGCCCGCCTGCGGCCATGGCTGTTCCCCGGGAGCGGGCGGGAACGCCGGCCTCGTATGCCGCCCGCTTTGCCTCCGGCGCCGAAATGCATTTTCCCCGGCAAAGCCGACGGCTTTCCGCTAGGCATAAGCGCGATGCTTAAGAAAAGGGAAGGGAGATTTCCTCCCTTCCCTTTTCTTATCCCTTTTTATTTTACCCTCCTCTTCCCCCCTTTGCTGCGCGGATAGGAGAAGCGCTGCCGGCGGCAGCCATGGCGGCATCCGGAGGGCCCCTTCCCCTAGGGAAAAGCTCAGGCGTTTCCTGCCGCGTCTCCCCGCTCCGTCTGCTCCCTTTCGTATTCCTTCCAGGACGGGTAGGCGATCCAGTCCCCGGACAGGAAGTCGGCCAGCGCGAAATACCGCAGGAAAAGGGGCTTATCCACCCGGTCCCAGCCCTCGGCCGGGGCCAGGCCCAGGCGGGTTATCGCGTAGTCCAGGGCTTCGTCCTCACCTGGCAGAAGCTGCCCCCGGTTGCGAAAGATGCCGACGTAAACCATCCCGGCCCCCTCCTTCCCGCCGCGCGGCCGCCGTCAGCAGGCCGTGTCCTCCGGCACAGGAGGCTGGCCGGCGCGCCGGTCAAAGAGGTATTCGACGCTCGCCCCCGGGAAAAAGCGGTCGCGCAGCAGGAACGCCTCATCCAGCCGCAGGCGGGAAGGGTCGTTCAGCTTGGCGGACAGGGTGCCGGGGTTGAGGCGGAGCGCCTGGGCCAGCCTCTGGCTGGTGAGCCCCCGGCGCGCCATCTCCGCGCGCAGGTTGGGATAGGTGTTCGGCCGCGGGCCTCTTTCAATAACGGGATTTTTGGCTTGCATGATAGACAGGCTCCTTTCGTTCGGTTTTGGAATGTTCCCGGCTGATCATCCGCCGGGCTTGTTCCCATTATAGAACATTTGTTCTCATTTGTAAATGGATTCGGAAAAATTTCTTATATTGAATTATTTGCGCTGCGGACGAAGGCATCGGAAAGGCGGTTGAGAGCCGTCCGCGAGGCCGGCTTTTTGCCTTCCAGCACAGAACCACACTTTTTCTTTGGCATGTTGCCGCAGCCCCCGGCGGCTTGGAGGACAGAGCAGGGATGGGGCAGGGCTAAAGCCGCCCGTGGCGTAAACGGGCATTCGCCGACGGGATGGACGGATGCCGGACAGGCTGTCCTTGCCGGAGGCTTTTCCAGAGGGTTCCTGGACAGGCGGCTTTGCGGAAGGCCGCCTGCTTCGGATAGTTTTCCGGGCAGACAAAAACGCCGGGACAAAGCCATAGCTTTGTCCCGGCGTGGAGCTGGAAACGTGACTTGAACACGCGACCTGCTGATTACGAATCAGCTGCTCTACCAACTGAGCTATTCCAGCGGATCCCCTGCCCGGCCGCAGCGGAACCGTATGCCCCTCGCCCGCCGGAGGCGGACAACAAAAGGGCGGGGCTTTGGCCGGATGCCTTTGTATTATAGCAAGAGAGCGGGGGCTCGTCAAGAGGTTTTGCGCAAATCGCCGGCATGCAAACGGCCAAACGGCCTTCCCGCCGCCTCTGGGACGGGCGGCCGCAGGAAAACAGCGGACAGGCATGGGCCCTCCCTCGCGGACGCACTTTTCCACCATCAGGGGATAAACGGTGGAAAACCGGGGGCGTTGAGGCGATCCGCGCAGGCGAGGGTATCCGAAGTGGGAAGCCCCGGTGGAGCGGGACGCCGCTTCGCCCTGAGCGGCTCAGCCCCCGGAGCCGCCCGCTTCGGGGGCGGCGTCCTGGATGACCACCCCGAGCAGGCGGGCCAGCTCGCTGGCCTGGTAGCGGGTGACGACCGCCCCCCGCAGCTCCCCGCCGCCCAGGGAAATGCCGTCGAGCTGGTCGGAGGTCAGGTCAATCCCGCCGAGCGGGGTGCGCAGCAGCTCCGCCCCCGTGAGGTTGCAGCCGGTAAGGACGGCGCCCGGCAGCTTGACCTCTTCGATGCTCGCCCCCGAGAGGTCGCAGCCGGCAAAGGCCGCCTTTTTCCATTCGGACGCGCTGAGGTTCAGATAGCGGCAGACGCATTCCGTCAGCCGCACTTCATAGCCCAGGGAGCGGGCCAGCAGCAGCCCGACGGCGCGGCAGCGCCGCAGCTCCACCCGCCGCAGGACCGCGCCGCTCAGGTCGGCGCCCGCCAGGTCGCAGCCGTCGAGCACCGTCTCCACCAGGGAGGGGCGACCGGCGAGCCCGGCCGCGCTGCCGGTGATCCGGCAGCCCTCCAGCCGGCAGTCCCGCAGCTCCAAGGCGGGGAGCGCGTCCAGCGGGATCTCCGCCTCCCGGATGAGCAGGCCCACGGCGGTTTCCTCCTCCCGCGCAAGGGCCTGCAGTACCCGGACGGCCTCCGGGCCTTCAATTTCCCGGCGGATAGCCGGCCGGATGGGTTTTATCGCTTGCATCCTTTTTCCTCTTTCTTCACCTTTTTACATTTTCCGCCGCGGCGGGCGCTCTCCTGCCGCCCTGCCGCGGGAGCCCCCTGTGAACGCCGGGTTCCCGTCCCGCGGCCTTGACGGCAGTATAGCATACGGCGGGGCGGCTGTCGAGCGGATTCCCCGCAAAGCGCGGCATGGCGGCGGGGCGGCGAAAACCTTAAGCTTTCGTGAATACGGCGGCCCGCGGGGAGCGCCCCATTGACCTTTCCGGCCGAATCGGTTAAAATACTATACTGGAAAGAAGTCGGGCGGTCCGGGCTCCGGGCCGTCCCGGTGCTTTGACGGGCTCTGGCCGGCCGATGCTGGCGGGCGGCGTGCCCTGCCGCCCCGGTCGGTTTCCGCCCGGCCCCTGCGAGGAAAGGTTGATGCTGCGTGAAGATTTCCCCTTCGATCCTGACCTGCGATTTTTCCCGCCTGGCGGAGGAGATCGCGTTTGTTGAGAACTCGGGAGCCGATATGGTCCATCTGGACGTCATGGACGGCGTTTTTGTGCCCAATCTCTCGTTCGGCCCCCCGGTGATTGAGCGGATCCGCCCGCTGACCAAGCTGCCCTTTGACGTCCATCTGATGATGCAGTACCCCGGCCGCCTGGTCGACGCCTTCGCCAAGGCGGGTGCGGATATCCTGAATATCCATCTGGAATGCGGCTCCCCCATCGGCGAAACGCTGGCGCGCATCCGTGAGCTGGGGATGACCCCGGCCGTCACCCTCAAGCCGGCGACCCCCGCCGAGGCGGTGTTCCCCTACCTTGACCAGGTGGGGCTGGTGCTGGTCATGACGGTGGAGCCCGGCTTCGGCGGGCAGAAGTTCATGGCCGATATGCTGCCCAAAATCCGGGCAATCCGCGCGGAGCTGGACCGCCGCGGCCTTCCGGCCGAGATTGAGGTGGACGGCGGCATCAATCCCGAGACGGCGCGGCAGACGGCGCAGGCCGGGGCCACTGTGGCCGTGGTGGGCAGCGCGCTGTTCAACGCCGCTGACCCCCGCGCCCTGGCGCAGCAGGTGCAGGCCTGCGGCCGGCAGACCTGCGGCCCGCAGAGCGGGCAGGAAAGACAAGACAACCGGTAAATCAGCAAGCCGGGCGAGTCCCTCGCCCGGCTTACGTCCTGTCCAATAAAGCTCCTGCGGCTCCCCGGCGCTTCGCGCATCGGGAGAGGCCGCCGGGAACGGCGGTGCCGGGGCGCTTATCCCGGCCGGGCCCGCGCCGCGGCGCATAAACGCCCCAGCGCGTCCCCCGCCGCGATGCAGCGCCCGTGCTCGGCGGTAAAGGCGGCGGCAGCGTCCCCTTCCCCGGCCGCCCGCGCAAATTCGTGCAGCAGGGCGCCCATCCGGCGGGAGAGCGGCGCCCCCGGATACAGGATCAGCCGGTACCCCCCGCCGAACGCGTACAGCGAGCTGCCGAAGACCGGCGCCTCCCCCTCCATTTCCCCGACGCTCTGCGCCAGCTGGAGGATGGCGTCGGCGGTGTCGAGCTCGTATACATACGGGCCGGCGGCGCGGCGCAGGCGCACCCGGCGCTTCCCTCCCGCCGGCGTCAGCAGGAGCAGGCAGCCCCCGTCCACGGGGAGCGCCTCAATCAGCAGGCTGCCGGAGGAATCGAACCCGGTGCGCCGCTTGGCCTCGTCCAGCAGACGGTGCAGGGCGCTGCGCGTCCCCTCGTTGTCGTAATCCAGGCCTTCAAAGGTCAGCCCGAAGGCCCGGAGGTCTTCCTCCGTGAGCAATATTTTTAGACAGCCGTTTTCCAGCAGATCCATCTTCACGGCTGCACCCCCTGTGCTTGTATTGGGGCGTCCGGCGCGGCGGCTGGCCGGTCGGGCGTATATCCCCTCCTTTCATCATATTATGGGGACAAGCTCTTTGCAAGAGGTGAAAACAGGATGTCGAAATTTACTAAAAGAGGGGTATTCCTTCCATCCCTAAAGGAGCCGGCCGCCTCCCGGCCGATTGCGGATATTCCCGTCCCCGCCCAGGTGTTTGTGCCCCTGCTCGCCCCCGGGGGCGAGCCTTGCCGCCCCGCTGTGGGGAATTACGAAACCGTGCTGCGCGGGGAGCCGCTCGGCCTGCTGGAAGGCAGCGGGGCCCCCGCGGTATACGCCCCGGTGACCGGCGTGCTTTCGGATGTCCGGATGATGACCCATCCCCTGCTGGGCGATATTTCCTGCGCAGTGCTCGACGGAATGGCCGGCGAGGGGGAGCCCCCGGAAAAGCGGGGGGTTTCCGGCCTGACGGCGCCGGAGGTCCTGGCCGCCGCCCGCGCCGCCGGGATTATTGACGAGCTCGACGGCGCCCCGCTGGCCGATAAGCTGGAAAGCTGGGTTGATACCGACCCGTACCTGCTGGGGGCGGACGGCACCGAGCAGGAGCCGTACAGCTCCAGCGCCTGGGCGGTGCTGGGCCAAGCGGCGCCCGAGGTGTCGGAGGGCCTGAGGCTGGCGGCCCTGGCCGCCGGCGCCATCGACTGCCATATCGCGGTCCGGCGGGGCGGGCGCCAGCGCCGGGCGCTGGCCGAGCGCGTCCCCGGCCGGCTGGTCTGTACGGTCCGCCGGAAATACCCCGCCGTCCCGGAGCCGCGCAGCGCGGTCCTTCCGGTGCGCACCGTCGGGGTGCAGGCCTGCCAGGCGCTGTACCGCGCCTGCGCCTACGGGGAGCCGCAGTCCCGCTGTGTGGTCACGGTCGCGGGGGACGCGGTCAAAAACCCGCAGAACGTGCGGGTCCCCGTCGGCACACTGGTGCAGGACCTTTTGCATTTCTGCGGCCTGTCCCAGGACCCTTCCTATGTGATCCTCGGGGATGCGATGACCGGGACGGCCATCCCCCAGGCCGATATCGCCGTGGTGCCGGGGATATCCTGCATCCTGGCGCTTACCGTCCGGCCGCAGCCCAAAACCCGGGCCTGCATCGGCTGCGGGCGGTGCGTGCGGGCCTGCCATGCCGACCTGCTGCCGTTTGAGATCATGCGCCGGATGGACAATATGCAGTATGAACGGCTGTCCCGCCTCCTGCCGGAGGACTGCGACGGCTGCGGCGCCTGCTCCTATGTCTGCCCCGCCGGCCTGGATGTCGCCGCCAAGGTGATGGAAGCGCGGGACGCCAAGGGGACGATCTTTTTGAAATGGGGTGACGGGGATGACCTATAAAACGGCGCACGCACCCCATCTCCGCCGGACCGAGCGGGCCTCTATGATGAGCTTTGACGTGCTGGTGGCGCTCATGCCGCTCTGCCTATGCTCCGCGGTGTATTACGGGGCGCGCCCGGTGATCCTGGTCCTGGCGGGGATGCTGGCCGCCGTGCTGTGCGAGACGGCCGCCTGCCTGTTCATGAAGCGGGCGCCTACTGTGGCCGACGGCAGCGCCGCGGTCACCGGGGGGATTGTCGGGATGCTCCTGCCGCCGACGGCGCCGTATTGGATGCCGGTGGTGGGGGCGGCCTTTGCCATCCTGGTGGTCAAGATGCCGATGGGCGGCAGCGGGCGGAACCTGTTCAACCCTGCCGCCGCGGGGATCGCCGTGCTGACCCTGTGCTTTTCCGGCACGATGTTCCGGTACGCCGACCCGGGCCAGAACGTGCCCCTGCCGCTGACCGGGACGCTGGCGGAGGTCATCACCAAGACCTCCCCCGCCGCCCAGCTGATGGGCGGGGGCGAGACCCTGTACACCCCAACCATGCTGCTGCTGGGGAATTTCCCCGGCCCCATCGGGGCCACGGCGATCGCGCTGCTGGCGGCCTGCGCGCTCTACCTTTTTTCCCGCCGCTCCGCCTCGCCGCTGATTACGTTGTCCTATCTGGCCGCCTGCGCGGGGATGGCGGCGCTTTTCCCCCGGGTGGCGGGGACGGGCCACAGCGTGCTGATGGAACTCTGCTCCGGCTACCTGCTGTTTGCCGGGGTGTTCCTGCTCAACGACCCGGTGACCGCCCCCCGGCATTGGCTGGGCCGGCTGCTTTACGGGGCGCTGGCGGGGGTGCTGGTAATGCTGCTGCGTTATTACGGCCGGTTTGAGGAAGGCGCCTGCTTTGCCGTGCTGCTGGCCAACACGTTTGCGCCGGCCATTGACCGGCTGGGCTGGTATCTTCTCAACTTCCACCGCATACGAAAGGGGGCGCGCTCCGGATGAAACAGCCGTTTTCCAAAACGATGCGGGAGGCCGGGGAGGCGTTCCTTGACTCCCTGCTGATGAAAAATATCGTGCTGGTCCAGGCGGTCGGCATCTGCCCCATCATCGCCATCGGCACCCATTTGAAATACGGGGTGGTGCTGGCGATCTGCACCGCCCTGGTCCTGATCCCGGCGAGCCTGTTCATGTCCCTGTGCGGGGAGAAGCTGCCGCCCTGGCTGCGCGCGCCGCTGTATACCGTCGGCGCGGCGGTGATCCTGCTGGCCGCGGCGGTGGTGCTGGATCAGGCGGTATCCCACGAGCTGTATGCCGTGCTCTATGTGTTCATCCCGCTGATGGCGGTCAATACGCTGGTTTCCTACCGGGCGGGCGGGTTTTCCGTCAGCCGGGAGCCGGTAGTCGCGCTGGCCGACGCGCTCGCGTCCTCCCTGGGCTTCGGGCTGGTGCTGTGCGCCGTCTCCGCCATGCGGGAGGCCGCCGCCTACGGGACGCTGTGGGACATCCCCCTGCATACGAGCCTGACCCTGCCGGAGGCCGCCCTGCCTTACGCGGCGTTTATCATGCTGGGCTTTATGGCCGCGTTCCTGCAATGGGTCCGGTCCCTGGTGGCCCGCCGCAGCGAGCGGCGCAGGGAAAGGGGGCGGACGGCGCCATGATGCAGCTGATCTCCTTCCTTCTCGCGGCGGCGTTCATTCAGAACCTGGTGCTCTCCACCGGCTTCGGCACCTCGGTGATGCTCCGGATGTCCCGGAAAAGGCAGAACATCCTCCCCTTCAGCGCGCTGCTCTGCCTGTTTACGGTGGGGACCATCCTGGTGTGCTACCCGCTTGATCTGCTCATCGGCACGGGGGTGGCGGCCAAATGGTTCCGGCCGCTGATGATCATCTGCGTGACCGCGCTTCTGTATATCGCAGCGGTCCTTCTGCTCAAAAAGAGATTCGCCCCGCTCTACGCCAAGGTCAGCCGTATGCTGCCGATGGCGGCGTTTAATAATATGGTCATCGGGATCGCGCTGATCGTCAACCACCAGTTCGCCCTGAGCCTGCCGGGGGCCATCGGCCTGGGCGTCGGCGCGTGCGGCGGGTACCTGCTCCTGTCCTGGCTGACGGCCGAAGGGATGGAACGGCTGGACAACCCCGACGTCCCCCGGGCGTTCCGCGGCCTGCCGTCGGTGCTGATTTACCTGGGGATTATCGCCCTGGCCCTGATGGGCTTTTCCGGCAGCGTATCCCTCATCTAGCATCCTGCTCGCCGCCCGGCGCGCGGCATGCTACCCGCAGAGCCAGAAAGACTGTATTTAGGAGGTTTCCGCCATGCCGAAAAAAATTCATCGCCGCGGCCCCAGCGTCTTTCATAAAAAGCGCCACCCGGTGCTGAAGGCCGTGGGCTGGGTCCTGCTGGCTGCCCTGGTGGTGGCCGTGGGCTATTTCACCGCGAAATATATGATGGAGAATTTCCGGCCGGATACGCCGGACGCTTCCTCCGAACCGGGCGTCACAACCACCACCGCGCCGACGACCACGCCGACCACCGGCGAAACGACCGAACCGCCTGCCGGGGAGGTTTCGGTGGACGGCACGGTGCGGGCTTTCTACCTGCCGGTGGAACGGCTGGGGGATACGCAGGCGCTGCAGGCTACGCTGGAGCAGGCGCGCGAGGCCGGCTTCAACGCGGTGCTGTTTGACCTCAAGGACGAAAACGGCACCCTGCATTACCAGTCGGCCACCCCGCTGGCCCAGCAGGCGCAGACCACCGCCGAGGACGCCTATACCATGGCGGAACTCAAGCAGGCGCTCGGGGTGATGAAGGAAAACGGCTTTGCCGCCATCCCCCGCCTGTACGCGTTCCAGGATCCGGAGGCCCCCTTCTACCTGGCCTCGGCCAAGATTACGCTGGAAAGCGCGCCGGGCCTGACCTGGCTGGACAACAGCAAGGAAAAGGGCGGCAAGCCCTGGCTCAACCCGTACGCTCCGGATGCCCACGCGTATATCATCGGGCTGGCCGAGGAGCTGGCCGGGGCGGGCTTCCCGGCGATTATGCTGGACGGGGTGCAGTTCCCCAACCAGACGTCCAGCGCGTATTACGGCACCTCCGAGCTGACCAGCCTGTCCCAGCAGGAGGTCCTGGCGAAATTCGTCGCCGACCTCACCGACGCGGTGGGGAGCGGCTGCCGGGTGATGCAGACCATGCCGGGGCTT
>CAJFQI010000054.1 GCA_904419005.1 Candidatus Avimonas faecium
GGAAAGAGGAAGAACAGCTTGGATCTATCCTCTTGCCGCAAAATATAGAAAAATGCAGAATATGAAATTCCGCGAGGGGCCCGCCGCTGCCCGAAAACGCGGCTTATCCGCTCCCGCTGCCTTCCTCGGTCCTTTTAACCGCGAAGAGACATGGGGGCATGGATGCCGACGGGGATTCCGCACAAAAGGTAAGTACCATAAATATAAACTTTATTATTGTGAATACTTCCATGATAAATCAGGAAATATCATATATTTACGGATTCTAAAGACGAAAAAACAGCCGCTGCCTCAAACAGCGGCTGTTTTTCCAGAATAGTTTGGTTAGAGGAATTTCGACAGTCTCTAGTATAGCGAAGACGAACATTTCTGTCGATGTACGATCTGCAACAAATCCTGTACTTTCTGCAATATTTCTTTTCAAAAATGTTAATCTTATTCCATATTTACAATATTTATCCTTGTTTTACTTTTATTGGAGATTCAGCGCCCTCTTATTCCTTGGGGCGGGCTTCCTCTGGCCCGCTTTGTCCGGAGGAGGCCTCGCCATCGTCCCCTTTGCTTTCGGCGTCTCCGCTGCCGTGGTGTGCTTCAGCCGGCGTATGCACGCCCTTCTCTGCCCTTTTGGGCCGGGGAGGGGTCGCAAGGGCCTGTTTCACCCGTTTCCACAGAGAATCCGGCGGGGACTCCCGCTCGGCTTCCTGCAGCGGCTTTGCGGAATCCGCCGCTTCCCCGCCCGGCATGGCTTGAGTGCTGTCCGCGGCGCCGGGATCTTCAGGATCCGGCAGCGTATCGGAAAGGGGATCCCCTCCCTCCTGCGCGGCGCGGGCGGCCTGCTTGCGGCGGCGGTAGCGGATGATGTCGATTAGGAGCATCTGCACGATGGCGATCATGGGAACACCGAGGAAAATGCCCCAGAAGCCGAATAAGCCGCCTCCCAGGGTAATGGCCAGCAGGACATAGATCGGTTTGATGCCCACCTTGTCGCCGACGACGCGGGGCTGGATCAAATTGGCGTCGAGCTGCTGCATCCCGATAATGTAAATTGCCAGGAAGATGCTGCCGTACAGGTTCCCGGAGAGCAGGGAAATCGCCACTGCGGCGACGCCGCCGATGATGGCCCCGAAATAGGGGATCATGTTCAGCAGGCCGATCATAAAGCCCAGCACGATCGGCACCGGCGCGCGGAAAATAAAGCAGCCGATCGTCATGATAACCGAGACAATGCAGGCGTCGATCACCTGGGAGTACAGGTAATTGTAGAAAATATCGCAGGAGCGGTGGATATACTTGGAAAGGACCGCCATGGGGCGCGCGGGGATAAAGAGGGAAAAAACCAGCTTGCAGGCCCGCACCAGCGATTCCCGGCTGAGAAGCATATATACCGAAATAATCAGCGCCATGAATACGTTGAGAAGGGAAGAGGTAAAATTCATGATCCCCTTAAAATAAGAAGGGGCGTTTTCCAAATTCAGCAGAGGCAGGATATACGACCGGTAGATGCTGTCGGCCGCGTCCGAGAGGTTCAGCCCTTCCAGCAGGCCGCCTTCCCCTGTCAGGGAATCCAAGGTGGCCATAAACTGTTCAAAATAGCCCGGCAGGGCGATGATCAGGCTGCGTACTCCGTTGATAATGGCCGGGATAGCGAAGGTGAGCAGGATTGCGATCAGGGCGAAAAGGCCGACGTATACGGAGAGGACGGAAAATGCCCGGGCATGCCTATGGACAAAGCGGGGCTTCGCCTTGCCGTATTTGCTTTCCAGGAATTTGGCGGGCGCATACAGCAGGAATGCCAGCCCAAAACCGATGATGAACGGGCTCAAGATGCCGACAACCCGCCAGATAAAGTCCCAGATGACCTGGAGGTTGTCAAAGGTCTTATATACGGCGATCAAAGCGACGCCAAGGATAAAAAAGCCGAGCAGGTGCGTCAGGTTTTTAATGCGTTCCTTCATGCCGAAATTCCCTCTCTGGCTGCTGCCGGAAAATGTGGCCTCTTTCTTTTAGTATATCAACTTTTTTCCGGCGTCACAAGAGAGGCACAAGGAAAAAGAGAAAGAAAAGAGGGGGAAAAGATGGAAGGATTTCTTAATTTTTACGAGAGCTGCGTATACGGGAAGCCAGGCGGGGCGGCGGCTAGGGGAGGCTAAGGAACAAGCGGGGATGGTACAGCGGGGCAGGGAAAACGGCCGGAGGGGATCCCGCGGCCTTTTTGAGCGGCCTCCCGGCTTCCCGGCTTTTCCGGCCGGCGTCCTTTTACCGCCTGCCGGCCTCCTCCGACGCCGGATAAGCGGGGCTAAGGTCCGAAGGGCCGGAAGAAGGAGTTGGCTGCGGCAGGGCGGCGATCCCCGAGCGGAGGATCGCCTGCCGCAGCGCCGGCGTATACAGGAAGGGGCATTTCCACAGCTTTTGCCGCAGCTTCATCCGCAGGCCGGCGGTTTCCCGGCGGTACTGCCGCTGGGCCGCCGCCGGATCAACCGGGCCGGAAAAGCAGCGGGCCAGGGCGGCCCCGCTTTTCAGTGCCCAGCTGATCCCTTCCAGCGAGCTGGGGGAGATCCAGCCGGCGGCCTCCCCCAGCAGGAACACCCCCTGCGCCCCCAGGCAGAGCTGAGAAAGGCGGCTGGGGCGGCAGACCACGCAGCCCTCCCGCCGCAGGCGGGGCCCAAAGGCATACCCGCTGTGTGCCAGCCGGATTTTCAGCTGCTCAAACCGGGCGGCGGCGCTGTCGAGCGGCAGGGCGGCGCCGAGGATCACCGCCCCGTTTTTGGCGATCAGCCAGCCGGTGCAGTCGGTGACCTCCCGGTCAAACAGGGCCCCGTAGACCGGAGGCTGTTCCTCCGCCGCGTACCATTCCTGGACGGCGGCATACCGGCGCAGGGGGTGATCGGCGAAGAAGGTGCGGCGCACCAGGGAATCCCCGCCGTCCGCCCCGACCAGGCAGCGGGCCAGGAGGGTGCGGCGCTGCCCGTCCCTGCGATAGTCGAGGCGGTAGCGGCCGTCCGGCATCCGGGCGACCGCCGTAACACGGCATCCCCGGCGCACACGGCCTTCCGGCACAAGGGAAAGGAGCCATCGGTCAAAGCGGTCGCGGTCCATATTGATATAGGAGCGCGGATAGAGCCGTTCCCCGCAGGGCAGGGCCAGGTCGACAACCCGCACGGCAAAAATCTGGGGGTCCACCAGCACATCAAGCGGCAGGGTCAGCCCTTGGGCCGCCAGCTCGGTTTGGGCGTCGGGGGCGAGGAGGCCGCCGCAGCATTTGCGTCCCGCCGCTTTCCGGATGCCGGCTGGGGCCGAGGAGGGCCGCGCATCAAGCAGCGTAACCCGGCAGCGGGAGGGAACCAGCCGGGCAAACGCGGCGCCCGCCGGCCCGCCCCCGATTACGGCGATGTCGGTTTCTTCCGCGCCCTCGGCTTGGCCTAGGGACGCCCCGGATCGTTCGCCGTTTCCGTTCGGCAAAGCCATACAATCGCATCCTCTCGTCTGCCGGCGCTTTCCCCTTCGTTCCCGGCCAGAAATTCTGCTGCGTAAAAACGGGGGGAAGAAGCAGCAGGCAATAGCGGAAAGCGGCAGGGAACCCGGCCGTGTTTTCCTAAGAATATCACAGAATTTATCGAATGTCAATAAATATATAGCGATAAACGAAACATCGCTTTCCCGTCTCTGAAGGATCCCCGACAAACACCCGAAGAGCTTTTGCCCCGCCTTTTCCCTGTAGCCTCCCCTCCCCAGCCCGCCGGGGGCGCAAGCCCGGCAAGGCTTACCGGGGGAAGGAGGCTTGCACAGGTGCTCCAGGATCTGTAATCGGCTCAGCCGTCCCACGAGGGGATACCACCCATTGTGTCCCGTTCCGCTCCCCGCAAACGGGCTCTATCCGGCGGCAGCTCGGGCGCTAAAGGCGCATCGGCGCTGCCATGCTTCCCTGCTTGCGCTTCCCGTGGGAGGCATAAGCAGAAAAAATCCCCGCTGCTATCAAAAGATAGCAGCGGGGATCCTCTGCATTTGGATCAGCCTTTGCAGGCGGGAATTACTTCTTGCTGCCGTAAAGCTGGCCGAGGCGGACCAGATGGTCGTACCGCTCGGCGGCTTCCTTCTCGGCTTCGGAGAAGAGCTTCTCCGCGCGCTCCGGGAAGGAGCGGGTCAGCGAGTTGTAACGGACCTCGCCCATGATGAAGTCGCGGTAGGAGGCCGTCGGCGCCTTGCTGTCCAGGGTGAAGGACTCCTCCTTGCGGGGATCAAAGCGGTAGGTGTGCCAGTAACCGGCCTCGACCGCCTTCTTCTCCTCAAGCTGGGAGATGCCCATGCCGCCCTTGATGCCGTGGTTGATGCAGGGCGCGTAAGCGATGATCAGGGACGGGCCCGGATACGCTTCCGCTTCCTGGATGGCCTTCAGGGTCTGGTTCATGTCGGCGCCCATGGCGATCTGCGCCACATAGACATAGCCGTAGCTCATCGCGATCGCGCCGAGATCCTTCTTCTTGATGCCCTTGCCGGCCGCCGCAAACTGCGCGACCGAGCCGATCGGGGTGGCCTTGGACGACTGGCCGCCGGTGTTGGAATACACCTCGGTGTCGAATACCATAACGTTGACGTCTTCGCCGGAAGCGAGGACATGGTCCACGCCGCCGAAACCGATATCGTAGGCCCAGCCGTCGCCGCCGAACATCCAGAAGGACTTCTTGACCAGCATATCGGCGTTCTTCAGGGCTTCCTTATACAGCGGGGCAAATTCACCGTCGCCGTCGGCCTCAACGGCCTTCTCAAGCGCCGGGACAACCTTCGCGGCCGCCGCCTTGGAGGCTTCGGCGTCGTCCTTGCCGGCCAGCCATTCCTGCGCCGCTTCCTTGAGGCCCCACTCGGCCGGCAGGTCGGCGTCCGCAAACTTCTGCATGATGTCGGCCAGGCGGTTCCGGCGGGCCTTGACGCCCAGGAACATGCCGTAGCCGTATTCCGCGTTATCCTCAAACAGGGAGTTCGCCCACGCCGGGCCATGGCCTTCCTCGTTCACCGTGTAGGGGGTGGAGGGGGAGGAGCCGCCCCAGATCGAGGAGCAGCCGGTGGCGTTGGCAATGTACATCCGGTCGCCGAAGAGCTGGGTGATCAGCTTGGCATACGGGGTTTCGCCGCAGCCCGCGCACGCGCCCGAGAACTCAAGCAGCGGCTGGCGGAACTGGCTGCCCTTGACGGTCGAGGTCTTGAACTTCTCGGCCACCTCCGGCTTCTTGGGCAGGTTGATGCCGTACAGGAATTTCTCTTCTTCGGCCTCCTGGGTTTCCAGGGGCTTCATGACCAGCGCCTTATTGCCCTTCATACCCGGACATACCGTCGCGCAGGAGCCGCAGCCGGTGCAGTCGAGGGCGGAAACCGTCATCGCGAACTGGTAGCCCGGCAGGCCGGTGGCCGGCTTCATCTTCATGCCTTCCGGCGCGTTCTTGGTCTCTTCCTCGTTGAGGATGACCGGGCGGATGACCGCGTGCGGGCAGACATAGGAGCAGAAGTTGCACTGGATGCAGTTTTCGGGCAGCCAGCAGGGGACGTCGACCGCGATGCCGCGCTTCTCGTACGCCGCGGAGCCCAGCGGCACGGTGCCGTCCGCATCCCGGACAAAGGTGGAGACGGGCAGCTTGTCGCCCTGCTGCGCGTTGACCGGGGTGAGGATATTGTCAATGTAATCCTTGATCTCCGGACGGCCGGTAGCCTTGGCCTCCGCCTTCGGGGTGTCGACCGCCTTGGCCCACTCCTTCGGCACCTTGACGCGGCGGACTTCCTTGACGCCGGTCTCGATCGCGTCGTGGTTCATCTTGACGATGGCCTCGCCTTTGCGGGAGTAGGACTTGGTGGCGGCGTCCTTCATAAACTGGATCGCATCCTCCACCGGGATGACCTTCGCCAGCTTGAAGAAAGCGGCCTGCAGGATGGTATTGGTGCGGTTGCCGAGGCCCAGGCCCTTGGCCAGGTGGGTCGCGTCAATCGTGTAGAACTTGATGTCGTTCTTGGCGATGGTGCGCTTCATGGCCGCCGGCAGGTGGGTTTCCAGCTCGTCGGCGTCCCAGCTGCAGTTGAGCAGGAAGATGCCGCCCGGCTTGACGTCGCTGATCATGTCGTACTTGTCGACATAGGACGGGTTGTGGCAGGCCACGAAATCCGCCTTGCTGACGAAGTAGGTGGACTTGATCGGCTTCTTGCCGAAGCGCAGGTGGGAGATGGTCACGCCGCCGGACTTCTTGGAGTCGTAGGAGAAGTAGCCCTGCGCGTACATATCGGTGTGGTCGCCGATGATCTTGATCGAGTTTTTGTTCGCGCCGACCGTACCGTCGGAGCCCAGGCCCCAGAACTTGCAGGAGCGGGTGCCGCGCGGGGTGGTGTCAAGGTTTTCCTTGACCTTCAGGCTCAGCTTGGTCACGTCGTCCTCAATGCCGATGGTAAAGCGCTTCTTGGGACGGGCGGTCTCCATGTTGCGGTATACGGCGATGATCTGGCCCGGGGTGGTGTCCTTGGAGCCCAGGCCGTACCGGCCGGTGTACACCGGGACGGTCTCAAACTTGGAGCCCTTGAGGGCGGCGCAGACATCAAGGTACAGCGGCTCGCCGATCGAGCCGGGCTCCTTGGTGCGGTCGAGCACCGAGATCGCCTCAACGCTGTTCGGGATCGCGGCCAGCAGGTGCTTGACCGAGAAGGGGCGGTACAGGCGGACCTTGATCAGGCCGACCTTGTCGCCGGCGGCGTTGAGGTGGTCAACGGTCTCCTCAATCGTCTCGCAGACCGAGCCCATCGCGATGATGACGCGCTTGGCGTCGCGGGGACCGTAATAGTTGAACAGCTTGTAGTTGGAGCCGATCTTCTCGTTGACCATGTTCATATAGGACTCCACCACGCCCGGGATGGCTTCATAATAGACGTTGGAAGCCTCGCGGGCCTGGAAGAAGATGTCGGGGTTCTGCGCCGTGCCGCGCTGCACCGGGTGCTCCGGGTTGAGCGCATGCTGGCGGAAGCGGTCCACCGCATCCCAATCGAGCATTTCGGCCAGGTCTTCGTAATCCCAGACCTGAATCTTCTGGATCTCGTGGGAGGTACGGAAGCCGTCAAAGAAGTGCAGGAAGGGGACGCGGCCCTTGATGGTGGACAGGTGCGCCACCGCGCCGAGATCCATGACCTCCTGCACGCTGGAGGAGCAGAGCATGGCATAGCCGGTCTGGCGGCAGGCATACACGTCGGAATGGTCGCCGAAGATGGACAGCGCGTGGGAGGCCAGCGCGCGGGCCGAAACATGGATCACGTTGGGCAGCAGTTCGCCCGCGATCTTGTACATGTTCGGGATCATCAGCAGCAGGCCCTGGGACGCGGTGTAGGTGGTGGTCAGCGCGCCGGCGGCCAGCGAGCCGTGGACGGCGCCCGCGGCGCCCGCCTCGGACTGCATCTCGGTCACCTGCACGGGGCGGCCGAACAGGTTCTTCTGCCCGGAAGCGGCCCACTTGTCGGTTTCCTCCGCCATCACGGACGAGGGCGTGATGGGGTAGATGGCGGCGACGTCGGTAAACGCGTACGATACGTGCGCGGCGGCGTTGTTGCCATCCATGGTTTTAAACTTTCTTGCCATTCACAACTTCCTCCTTCAAGGATTGAAAATTTGAGAAGGATCCCCCGGCAGGCCGGAAATTTTTCCTCCGCCATTTGGCGCGAGGGTTGCTGCCGGAGGTTTCGGCGCGGCCCAAACCCGGACGTAAAGCAGTGGTTTTTCCGCGAAGAAACGCACCGTTGTTATACTACCACTTTTCGCCGGGAGTGTAAACCTTAAAACCGGGTTTTTTCGCGGGTTTTTTAAAAAAATTACAGGCGGGCCCACAGGCAACCGCTGTGTAATACCAAAATTGGCGGTATTTGCCTTCCGGAGCATGCCATGCCGGAAAATCGCGCTGTACCGCGGTTTTCCGGCCTCCAATCGTCCCCCATGGCGTGCGGCGCCGGTTGACAGGCGGGGAAAAACCCGATATTATTAGACTTAACGCTTTTTTCTGCTTTCCGGGCGCTTTTTAATTGGTACTTTTTTAACAGCGGTTTCACAAGGGGCGGCGGGAGCGGGAAAGGCACGGGAGCGGGCGCGGCCCGATCCGATCTATTTAATTATGAAATTGGACGGTGTTCCCCGCCTGTGCGGGCGCCGTCCGCAAAGAAAGGGGAAATCATTCCATATGCCTTCCGACCCTGAACCTGCGGGCAATTTATGGCTCCAGATCCTGTTGCTGATCGTCCTGATTTTTGTCAACGCGTTTTTTGCCGCGTCGGAAATCGCGATCATTTCGCTCAATGACAACAAGATCCGCAAAATGGCCGAAGAGGGGCATAAAAAAGCCAAACAGGTGCTCAAGCTGACCGCGGATTCCTCAAACTTCCTGGCAACGATCCAGATCGGCGTTACCCTGGCCGGGTTCCTGACCTCCGCCACGGCGGCGCAGACCCTGGCCGAGCCGCTGGCCAATTGGTTTATCGGGCTGGTCCCTTCGCTGGCGGGCTATTCCAGCGTTATCCACACGGTCAGCGTGGTGCTGATTACCCTGATTATGTCATATTTCTCGCTGGTGTTCGGCGAGCTGGTGCCGAAGCGGGTGGCGATGCAGAAGGCGGAGTCCCTTTCCTTCCACGCCATTGGGATCCTGCGGGCGGTGGCCCTTATCACCCGCCCGTTTGTCAAGCTCCTGTCCGTGTCGACCAACCTGGTGGTGCGGCTGTTTGGCATGGACCCCCATGCCGACGAAGAAAACGTCACGGAAGAGGAAATCCGGATGATGGTGGACGTCGGCGGCGAAAAGGGCGTCATTGAAGATGTGCAGAAGACGATGATTGACAACATCTTTGAGTTTGACGACCTGACGGCGGAAGACATCATGACCCCCCGCACCGATGTGGAGTCGGTGGAGGTCGGCGACGGGCTGGCCGAGGCCCTGCGCGTCGGCGTGGACGGCGGCTATTCCCGCCTGCCGGTTTATGAGGAAGACATTGACAACATCATCGGCGTGCTGTACGTCAAGGATCTGCTGCCCTATGTGGGGCAGGAAATCCCCAAGGACATCACCATCCGCCACATCGTGCGGGAGACCTATTTTGTCCCCGGCAGCAAGAAATGCGGCGACCTGCTGTCCGAAATGACCGAAAAGCATATCCAGATGTCCATCGTGGTGGACGAATACGGCGGGTTCGCCGGCATCGTCACGATGGAGGACCTGCTCGAATCCATCGTGGGCAACATCCAGGACGAATACGACCACGAGGAGGAGGAGGTCACGAAGCTCGGGGAAAACGAGTTTGACGTCGACGGCTCCCTGAGCATTGACGAGCTCAACGAGCAGCTGGGCTTGAAGCTGCCGGAGGGGGATTACGATACGGTGGCCGGCTATATCATGGACGTGCTGGGCCGGATCCCCGAGGAGGAGGAGCATCCGTCCGTCGTCTTTGAAAACGTCACCCTGACCGTGATGAAGATGGATGAGCGCCGCATTGAGCGCATCCATGTCCGGGTGGAGCCCCGCCCCGCCGAGCCGGATGAGGAGGAAAAGCCCGGCGATAAGGAAGACAAGGCGGAAAAAAAGCGTTCCCGCGACCGGGAAAAAGAGAAGGAATAAGGCATCCGGCGGGCTGTCCGTCCGCCGGGGGGGCAAAGAAGGGGGCCGGCAAAAGTTTCCTTTTGCCGGCCCCCTTTAGATCCCCTTAAAACACAAGGAGGGCCGCGGCCGCGGCCCTCCTTGTGCCGTCTGTTGGGCGGCCGCCTATCCGGCCTGCTGCCTGCCTGGCAGCTTATGCTCCGCGGATCCTCTGGCCGCCGCGCCGGCGGCCCTCCGCGCTTGGCGGGAGCTCCCTCCCCGTCGGCGTCCGCCGCCCTGCCCGGGATCCCGGCGGGACGCTACGCGTGGGAAAGGGCGGGGAACAGGACGGCGTTTTCCCGGAAATACCCCTCCTGCCCTTTTTGGATAAACAGGGTGCAGTCCTCTTCCTTGTACGGGCGGGGGAGGCTGCCGCCCGGCCTTTCCGCCGGCGGGAAGCCCAGGGCTACCCGCCCTCCGGCGCCGCCGGCCAGGGCGCGCAGCACCGCCGGCAGGGGCGCGCCCGCCTTGCCGAAAAGGTCGGAGACCAGCAGCCCCTCCGGCGTGCGGGAAAGGACGACGGCCAAGTCCCATTCCGGCAGGGCGAAGAACGCGTCCTTCAGAAAGCCGCTCGCGTAAAACAGGGCCAGGCTGCCGCAGGAAACCCGGATTTCGGAATAGGGGTTGCCCTCCTGCGCCCGCCGCACCAGGAACTGCCGGTCGGCCGGGTCGTCCATATCCAGCGGCCGGCAGGGGGCGGGCGGGGCCGCCCCCTGCGCCGGAAGGTCCAGGGTATACTGCGTCTCTTGCACGGGGACAAAGCCGAACTTCGGGTAAAAGTCCAGCACCGAGTCGTTGGCGAACAGATAGACAAGGTCCGCTTTGCCCGCCCACTCCGCCAGCACCCGCTGCATCAGGAACCGGCTGAGCCCCCGGCGGCGGTAGGGCTCCGCCGTCATCACCGTGCCGAGCTGGATGCCCCGCACCGGCTTTCCGGCGATTACCAGCGCCATGCGGTTGACCGAGACGTTGGCAACCACGGTTTCCCCGTCCAGCAGCGCGTAGGGGATATAGTCCTCGCCCCAGCCGCCCAGGTCCTGCCAGCGGCGGAAGTCAAAGCCGTAGGTCGCCCGGGTCAGCGCGTTGAAACTGTCCCGCACCGCCGGATTGTCCCGGACGGCGCTGGTCAAACGGTACGCCTGTCCGTGAATGGGAACCGCTTCCATTTCCGGCACGAAAAGCCCTCCTCTTTGTATGACACATCAACCACAACATAGAAAAGACCGATTGCCTGGGAAGCCGCGGCCAAGGGGCTTTAAAATGCGTGTTTGCGGATCGGCGGCGGAGGCTGGCGGCCGGCCTGGGGCAAAGCGCCGGGAAGCCGCGGCTGCCTCCGCCAAATCCAAGGGCGGGACGGCGTCCCGCCGCCCCGCCCTGGCCAGCCTTGTTATTTCATCGCCAGCTTCTTGAACAGGTCGGCGAATACCTTGTCCCGGTCGATGAAATACACATACTTCATCAGATGGCGGGTTTCGTCGTGGCTGTAATGCCCGTCGTAGGAAACGATCGGGCTGTGGACGAGTTTATCTAGGGTGAAATCCTCGTCCAGCAGCCAGGCGACCGCGGTCACGTCCCAGATCACACGGCTCCACAGGGTCTTGCCGCAGCGGACCTCTTCGTCCTCTTTGACGATGCTGTACAGGTAATCGCACAGCTGGTTCTTGCCCACGATCCAGCGCTCGAGCTCGGGGCCGGTGGTGGCAAAGTGGGTGACCACCCCCATGCAGGGCAGCTGCACCAGCGGCACGCCGCAGCCGAAGACCACCCGGGCGGCGGCGACGTCCTGGATCAGGTTGAATTCGCGGGTGTCCGGCCAGGTCCAGGCGTGCCCGCCCAGCCAGACCAGTACGATTTTCTTGGCGATCTCCGGCTGCATGAGCAGGGCGGAGGCCACGTTAGTGATCGCGCCGATCGCCACCACATACAGGGGCTGGTCGTCCGGCTGCGCCATCGCGCGTTCCACCAGGTTTTCCGCCGCCGGGGAGGACACCGGCGTCTCCTCATCGCTCAGGTAGGCGTCGGAGCCGCGGTAGGTTACGGCGAGCAGGTCCTCCCGCCCGCAGAGCTTGAGGATGTTGGCGATTTCCTGATAGCTTTTTTCCATCCCCTCGCCCGGGGTGGCGGCCTTCTGGTTGGTGAAGGGGGCGGCATAAACCGCCTTCAGGTTCAGCTTGTCCGCCGAGCGGATCAGGTAAGCCAGCGCAAACTGGTCGTCCACCTCGTTGTAGGTGTCGGTATCGAGCACGACGTCGATTTTGCCCGTGGGCTTTTCCAGCCGGCGGAGAAGGAATTCGTTGGTGTTGATTGCTTGCATGGTGATTTCTCCTTTGCTGTGGTATCGTTTACGCATCCCCGGCGCTTGCCCGCAGGATGCGCCGGGTCTCGTAGCAAAAAGGATGAGGCCGCCCGGCCCGGTCGCGGCTACAGCCACACCGACAGGGCGATCAGATACAGCCCGGCGTAGTAGCAGGCCAGGCTGAACACGTCGCGGCGGCGGGGGGCCTTGTCCCCGTCCAGCAGGTTGCGCGCGAGCGTCAGGTCGGAGAGGGCGAACAGCGCCGCGCCGCCGGCCAGCACCATCGTCCCCGGCAGGGGCGGGAGCCCCAGCGCCATCGCCAGCATCCCTAGCACCAGCACGGCGTAGAGCAGGAAGGGGACCAGCCGCCCTTTCATCTCCCGGAAGCGCTTGCGGAAGGCAAACGCCGCCGCCCCGTACAGGATGAGGAACACCGGAAGGGAGAGCAGCGTCGGCGCCGCGTAAACCAGGAACGCCGCGATAAAGAGGAGATGGGCGGCGGCAAAGGCGCCCATCCCGGCAAAGAGGTTTTTCTCAATGGCGATGTCGCCGGCCAGGCAGAGCACCAGCCCCGCCAGCAGCCACCAGAACCCCCGGAAGCCGCCCACCAGGCAGCCGTTGAGGCAGAACAGGACGTTTACCGCGGTGCACAGCCCTTTGACCGCAAGCGCCTGCCCCGCCTCCCCCCGCCATTTCAGGCGGAAGTACAGGGGGAAAAGGATGCCGAACAGGACGGCCGCCGGGAAGGCCAGCAGCAGGATGTGCAGCATATAGGTCATGGGGCGCCCCTCCTTGGACAAGGGTAATGCCGAACGGGTGACCTTATCATACCACAAGCGGCCGGCCGGTTCAACCGGCAAATGCGGGGGTGTGGGAAGGGAAAATCCAACGGTTTTCATACATAATAATTCTATTTTTACAATTTTATAGTTGAAATCTGCGAAATATTATGATAATATTAACGTGAATCGATGCGCGGGCATCTATCGGATAGAGGCCGGAAGAAAAAGGAGGGCGTGTTATGCGGAGGATCGGCTACGGGATCGGCCTGCTGTTGACCAGCGCCGCCGGCGTTTTGTACTGCTTCCTGGACGACAGCGTGCAGCGCGCGAGTATGCACATGCTGAGCCTGACGCCGTCCAAGGTATTTTACTGGCTATGGCCCCTGCTGTTTGGGGCGCTGCTGGCGGCGACCCTGCTGCTTTCGCGGGCGACGCTGGCCGATATGGTGCTGAGCGTGCTTTTCGCCGCGGCCAACCTGGCCGCCTCGCTGGTATTGGTCTATGCTTTCTGGGTATTTTACCCGGTCTACAGCCAGCTGCTGGCCGGCGTTTTCACGGCGGCGGCGGTCGGGCAGCTTGCCGTCTTCCTCCGCCGGAGGAAACGGGCTCAGGGGCTTCCGGGATCCTCCCCGCAAAGCGTGTAAATCGCATCGTATACGCGGCCTGCCATCTTGTATGGCAGGCCGCTTTTCCGTGGGAGGGAGCCGCGCGGCCCCGCCGGATGCCGGGTTTCCTCCCTCTGCCCCCCGCTGGGGCCGGGACGGGAGGAGGCCCGGGCCACTTGACAACCCCTTGGGAGAAAAAGTAATATAGGTACAAAAGACGCGGCGCCCGCCGTCTCCGGCAGAGGCCCCGCCGCCAACTGCGGCGGCTTCGGGCGGCATACCGCCCGGGCCGCGCGAAAGGATGACCGAAATGAGCGAAACCAAACCATTCCTGTCCGACATTGAAATCGCCCAGAGTGTGGAGCCGCGGCCGATTGAGGAAATTGCCGCCGGGCTGGGGCTGACCCGGCAGGACATCGACCTGTACGGCAATTACAAGGCCAAAATCGGCCCCGGCGTGATGAAGCGGCTGGCGGATAAGCCGGACGGCAAGCTGGTGCTGGTCACGGCGATCACCCCCACCCCGGCGGGGGAGGGCAAGACCACCACCACCGTCGGCCTGGGCGACGCGCTGCACCGCCTGGGCAAAAACGTCGTCCTGGCCCTGCGGGAGCCCTCCCTCGGCCCGGTGTTCGGCATCAAGGGCGGCGCGGCCGGCGGCGGCTGGGCGCAGGTGATCCCGATGGAGGACATCAACCTGCATTTTACCGGCGACATGCACGCCATCGGCGCGGCCAACAACCTGCTGGCCGCCATGCTGGACAACCACATCCACCAGGGCAACGCGCTGGGGATCGACGTGCGGCGCATCACCTGGAAGCGGTGCGTGGATATGAACGACCGGCAGCTCCGCCAGATTACCGACGGCCTGGGCGGGCGGATGAACGGCGTGCCGCGGGAGGATGGGTACGACATCACTGTCGCGTCCGAGATCATGGCGATCCTCTGCCTGTCGAATTCGCTGGCCGACCTCAAGCAGAAGCTGGCCCGCATCGTGGTGGGCTACACCCGGGAGGGGGAGCCGGTCACCTGCGCCCAGCTCAAGGCCCAGGGGGCGATGGCGGCCCTGCTCAAGGACGCGATCAACCCCAACTTGGTCCAGACGCTCGAGCACACCCCCGCCCTGATCCACGGCGGCCCCTTCGCCAACATCGCCCACGGCTGCAACAGCATCATGGCCACCAAGCTCGCCCTCAAGCTGGGGGACATCGTGGTGACCGAGGCCGGCTTCGGCGCCGACCTGGGGGCGGAAAAATTCCTTGATATCAAATGCCGCAAGGCGGGGCTCAAGCCGTACGCGGTGGTGATCGTGGCGACGGTGCGCGCCCTCAAGCACCACGGCGGCGCGGCTAGGGACTCCCTTTCGCAGGAGGATCTCGCGGCGCTGCGCAAGGGGCTGCCCAACCTGTATAAGCACATTGAGAACATCACCGAAAAATTCGGCCTGCCGGCCGTGGTGGCCATCAACCGCTTCCCCACCGATACCGAGGCGGAACTGGAGCTGGTCCGCCGCGAATGCGCCGCGCGGGGCGTGAACGTCGCCCTGTCGGAGGTATGGGGAAAAGGCGGGCAGGGCGGCCTGGAACTGGCCGGGGAGGTCCTCCGCCTGACGGAGCAGCCTAACCATTTCCGCATGATGTACGAGGATAGCTGCCCCCTCAAGCAGAAGGTCGAGGCCGTCGCGCGGGAAATTTACAACGCCGACGGGGTCGATTTCCTGCCTGCCGCGTCCAAGGAGCTTGACCGGCTGACCGCGTTGGGGTACGGGGACCTGCCGGTCTGCATCGCCAAGACGCAGTATTCCCTGTCGGACAACTCGGCCCTGCTCGGCTGGCCGAAGGGCTTCCGCATCACGGTCAAGAGCGTCCGGCTCTCCGCCGGCGCCGGCTTTGTCGTGGTGCTGACCGGCGACATCATGACCATGCCCGGCCTGCCCCGCGTCCCGGCTGCCGAAAGCATTGACGTGGACAACGACGGCCGGATCACCGGGCTGTTTTAACCGCAACCGACGGGGAGGAGGCAGCCGGATGGATCCATGGACAGGGGCGCCGGGGCCGGCGCAGCCAGCGGGGCCGTCGGGCTTTGCGCCGGGGGGGATTTCCCTTTTCCTGGTGAACGCCGCCGCCCTGCCCCTTGCGGCGCTTGAGGAAATGGTACGCGCCCTTCCTCCGGCCCGGAGGGAGGCGGCCGCCCGCCGCCGGGGCGCGGCGCAGGCGGAGACGGTGGCCGCTTCCTACCTGGCGCTGTACGCCCTCCTGGCCCCGGCAGAGGCCGTGCCCTCCGGCCCGCACGGGCCGGTTTGGCCTGCCGCGGAGGAGCTGCTCGGGGCCCGGCGGGCCGTCGCGCGGCTGGCGGAGCGGGCCGGCTGGCCGGTCGGCCCCTACGGGCAGCCCTTCCCGCACGGCTGCCCGCCGGCGGCTCGGACGCCCGGCGGGGGGCGGACGGATGGGATCCCCGGCGTGTCCGCGGCCGGCGGCTCCGAGGCCAGGGCGCCGGCGCGGTATGTCAGCCTCTCCCATTCGCAGGGGGTGGCGGCCGCCGCCGCCTGCCTCGTCCCGGTGGGGCTGGATTTGCAGGGCGCGGTCCCCCAGGAGACGGAACGGCTGCTGCGCATTGCCCGCAAGCTCCACCCAGCTGAGCGGGAGCGGCTCGCCGCCCTGCCGCCCGCGGCGCTGCCGGGCGCCTTCCGCCGCCTCTGGGCGGCCAAGGAGAGCGTGCTGAAGCTCTGCGGCCGGGGGCTGAGCCTGCCGCTGTCCGCCTTCGCCGTCCGGGAGGACGGGACGGGGCAACTGGACGGGCGCACCTTCCGGATCGCTGGCTGGGAGACTAAGGCCGGCTCCTTGGCCGCCGCGGTATGGGCAGAGGGGGCGTCCGGAATCGACGGCCTGGAGGCGTTTCCGGCCGGGCCCCTTTGAGGAGGAGCCCCCGCCGCCCTTTGCCCTGCGCCCTCTTTCCCTACGCCCTGCCGCCGATGGAATCCGGGAAGCCGGCTTTGCTTTTCCCTCGGGACCGGCAGGTTTTTTGGCAATAACAGGAGAAGCGCGGCCTGTCGGGCCGCGCTT
>CAJFQI010000055.1 GCA_904419005.1 Candidatus Avimonas faecium
ATCCATGTTGTCCAGCATGATGACATCCGCGCCGGCCTCCAGCGCCTCCTTCACCTCGGCAAGGTTGCGGGTTTCCACCTCCAGCTTGACCATGTGGCCCAGCCTGCCGCGGATAGCGCGGACCGCCGCGGTGATGCCGCCGGCCGCGTCAATGTGGTTGTCCTTGAGCATCGCGCCGTCCGAGAGGTTGAAACGGTGGTTCCGCCCGCCGCCCACCGTGACCGCATACTTCTGCAAAAAGCGGAGCCCCGGCAGGGTCTTGCGGGTATCGGCGATTGACGCCCGCGTCCCCCGGACGATCTGCACGCAGCGGTCGGTGGCGGTCGCCACGCCGGAAAGGTGCTGCAGCAGGTTGAGCGCCGTCCTCTCCCCCTTGAGCAGGGAGCGGGTGGCCCCCTCCACCTCCGCGATCACATCCCCGGGACGCACCCGGTCGCCGTCCTTTTTGTAAACCGCCGCGCGGAAGGTGGGATCAAGCAGGGCGAACACCCGCAGCGCCACGTCCATCCCGCAGAGCACCCCCTCCGCCTTGGCCAGGAAGCGGGCGGCGGAGCGGGAATCCTCCGGGATCATGAGGTCGGTGGTGGTGTCAATGTAGTTGATATCCTCATTCAGCGCGGTTTTAATCACGTCGTCTACCGCGAATTGGGGCAGCAGCATAGCGAATCCTCCGTTCGTCCCGCCTCAGACGGCGGCCGTTTTGTAGTCCTTGTTGTCGTCCTGCTTTTCAATCACCTCGCGGATAACCTCGCTCAAGATGATCGTACACACGGTGGCCAGGCTCTTGGCCTCGATGTAGTCGGGGGTTAGGGCATAGCCGCCGTTTTTCAGCTCGTCCAGGATGGCCTTGGCCTCCCGCAGCCCCTCCCGCACCGCGTCGTAGTCGGGGATGACGAACCACGCTTTCTGCATAATCGCCCGGATGCGGGTGCGGTGGCCGGGATCAAGAGGCCGCCCGCCCGACGGGGCGGCCGGGGCGGGGGCGGTCACGCCGCTTTCCTCGTGCCGCATCCGGCGGCTGATGTCGTAGGTGCAGCGGCGGGCAAAGACCAGCGCCTCAAGCAGAGAGTTGCTCGCCAGCCGGTTGCGCCCGTGCACCCCAGTGTGGGAGCATTCGCCCGCGGCGTACAGCCGGTCGACCGTGGTGTCGCCGTACACGTTGACGTCAATGCCGCCCATCAGGTAATGCTGGCAGGGGAAGACGGGGATGCGCTCCTTGGTGATGTCCACGCCCTCCTCAAGGCAGCGCTCGTAAATCATGGGGAAACGGTTTTTAATGAAGTCCGCCCCGCGGAAGGTGATATCTAGGTAAAAATCCTCGCTGCCGGTGCGCTTGGCCTCAAGCATAATGCTGCGGGAGACCACATCGCGGGGGGCGAGCTCCCCCCGTTCGTCGTACCGGGTCATAAACCGCTCGCCCTCGGCGTTTAAGAGCATCGCGCCCTCCCCCCGGACCGCTTCGGAAATCAGGAACCGCTCCCTGCCCTGGGCCGCCGCAAAGGCGGTGGGATGAAACTGGACCAGGCGCAGGTTTTTGATCCGCGCCCCCAGCTCATGCGCGAGGGTGATGCCGTCGCCGGTCGCGATGGCGGAATTGGTGGTGTAGGGATACACCCGCCCGATCCCGCCGGTACACAGGATGCAGTAGGAGCAGGAAAGGGCGCGGTATTCGCCGTTTACCAGCAGCCCGGCCCAAAAGCCGCCCCCCGACGGGGTGAGGGCGGCCAGCTGCGTATTTTCCATAAAGTCGACGTTGGGCCGGCTCTGGGCGGCCGCCAGCAGCTTTTCGGTGATCTCCCGCCCGGTGGAATCCTTATGGTGCAGGATCCGGCGGCGGGAATGCCCGCCCTCAAGGGTCATCGCGATGTGCTGCTGGTCGTCCCGGTCAAAGTCCACGCCCATTTCCTTAATCAGGCGCAGGACGTCCTCCGGCCCTTCGTTGACCAGGATCTCCAAGGAACGCAGGTCGTTCTTATACCCGCCGGCGATCAGCGTGTCCGCGATGTGGAGCCGGTAGTCGTCGTTGGTCTTGTCCACTACGGCGGCCACGCCCCCCTGCGCCAGGAAGCTGTTGCACAGGGTCAGCTCCCGTTTGGAAAGCACCAGCACCCGCACGTCGGGGGCAAAGTTCAGCGCCGCGTACAGGCCGGCCACGCCGCTGCCCGCAATCAAAACATCGTATTCGTTTTTCATTCTGAGAACCCCTTTTTCCAGCGGGCGCCCCGCCGGGAGAATCTGCCGCCGGCCTACAGCCAGCGGACAAAGCCGGTCTTATCCGTCCGGTTATACCCCGCCCGCTCGTAAAAGCGGAGGGTGCTTTCCTGACGGGAGCCGGTCAGCAGCATCATTTTATAGCAGCCCGCCTGCCGGGCGAGCTCCTCCGCACGCTTCAGGCAAGCGGAGGCCAGGCCGCGGCCGCGGAAAGCGGCGTCGGTCACCACGTTTTCCACCACGGCATAAGGACGGCCGCCATGAGTCAGGTTGGGGATCACCGTGACCGTACAGGTAGAAACCGGTTTGCCGCCTTTCTCCGCCACCAGGACGGTGCAGCCCGGGAAGGCCCGGACCGACTCCCACAGCGCGGCGCACTCCTCGGCTTCGGCCGGCGGGGCGCCGGGATGGAGCTGGGCGTACAGCCGCAGCAGGGCGGGAAGGTCCTCCCGCCGCGCTTCCCGCACCATGGCCGTCAGCCCCCCAGGCGGATCATATTTTCCAGGCTGGCGCGGGCCGCGTCCATCAGGGCGGGCGCCAGCGTGATCTCCTCGCCGCCCGTCCCCTGCATCGCGGCTTCGACGCTGTCCAGGGTGGTGAGCTTCATATCCGGGCAGGTCAGCTTCTCGGCGCAGAGCTGGTGCAGCCGGCCGGGATAGTCCAGCGACAGCCGGTCCACCACCCCCCGCTCGGTCGCGACAATGACCTCCCGGCCGGTGGAACGGATAAAATCGATAATTTCGGCGGTGGAGCCGGCCATATCGGCCAGGGCGACCGCTTCGGCGGGACATTCCGGATGGATGGCCACCGCCGCGCCCGGATGGGCAGCCTTGGCGGCCAGCACATCCTGCGCCGTAATCCGGGCGTGGACGGGGCAGTACCCGTCCCAGGTGAGGATTTCCTTCTCCGGCACCTGCGCCCGCACATAGCCGCCCAGGTGCTGGTCGGGGATAAAGAGCACCCGCCGGTTCGGCAGGGCGCGCACAATTTTGACGGCGGAGGAGGAGGTCACGCAGACGTCCGCCACCGCTTTGAGCTCCGCCGTGGTGTTGATATAGGCCACAACCGCGGCATCCGGGTTGGCGGCGCGGAACTCCGCCACCCGCGCCGGGTCAATCTGGCGGGCCATCGGGCAGTCGGCGCCCGGCTCCACCAGCACCACCCGCTTGTCCGGGCAGAGGATCTTCACCCCCTCCGCCATGAAGCGGACACCGCACATATACACGGCTTGGGCGTCGGTGGCCGCCGCTTTTTTAGCCAATGCAAAGCTGTCGCCGAGGATATCGGCGACAGACTGCACGGCAGGGGATTGGTAGGTATGGGCGGCGATAACCGCCCCCTGTTCCTGTTTCAGGCAGGCGATGCGCTGCATTTGTTGCATAAGGGCTCCCTCCGTTACTGCCCGCAGCAGCGGCGGCGTTCCGCCAGCAGGTTCTGGATCTTCTGATGGGGGTCGATAATCCGGCTGACCGACACGTCATGGTTGAGCGCGGCGATGAAATAGGCGATGTATTTGGACACATCCACCTCGCAGAACCACTCCCGGCCCTTGAGCGCCTCGGTCCGGTAGGTCAGGTTGGTGCCGAGCACCCCGTTCAGCACCCCGTCGCGGTACGCCTTGTCAAAAGCCTGCAGGCCGTTGGTAAACAGCCCGTAGGTGGCGTAGGCAAAAATCCGCTTGGCCTTGCGCTTCTTGAGCTCGTAGGCGATATCAAGCATCGACTCGCCGGAGGAGATGATGTCGTCCGCGATAAAGACGTCCTTGCCCTCGACCGAGTTGCCGAGGTATTCGTGCGCGACAATCGGGTTGCGGCCGTTGACCACGGTAGAATAATCGCGCCGCTTGTAAAACATCCCGAGGTCAATCCCCAGCACCGACGCATAGTACATGTTGCGATTCATCGCGCCCTCGTCCGGACTGACGACCATCATATGGTCGCGGTCGGGCTGGAGGTCCGGCACCCGGCGGAACAGGGCCTTAAGCACCTGGTAGGAGGGGATCACGTTGTCAAACCCCATCAGGGGGATGGCGTTATGTACCCGCGGATCGTGCGCGTCAAAGGTGATGATGTTCGATACCCCCATGTGCTGCAGCTCCTGCAGCGCCACGGCGCAGTCGAGGGACTCGCGGTAATTGCGGCGGTGCTGCCGCCCGCCGTACAGGATCGGCATGATCACGTTGATGCGGTAGGCCTTGCCGCTGGCGGCCTGGATCACCCGCTTGAGGTCCTGGTAGTGGTCGTCGGGCGACATGCTGTTTTCCCGCCCGAACATTTTGTAGGAACAGCTGTAATTGCCTACATCAACCAGGATAAACAGATCGTCGCCGCGGATACTGGACTTGATGAGGCCCTTGCCGTCGCCGGAGGAAAAGCGCGGGCATTCCGACTCAATCAAAAAGGTTTCCTGCGGACGGTTGGAGTGGGAGGCCCACTCGGTCAGATACGCGTTGATTTTCTCGCCAAGCTCGGTCGCGCTCTGCAGAGCGATCAGGCTGAGCGGCGCGACCCGGTCTTCCTGGTTAAAGATGATTTCTCCGGAATTCATCTGAGACAATGTCAACTTCCCCTTCTCTTTGTCGTCGGTCACTGGTGTTTCTTCTCCGTCGGTCCATCGCGAAGGCGCTGCCAATTATTAATATTCTGTTAAATAAATTGTACCACAAACCGCCGTCAAAAAGGGGGCGATTCCACACTTTTTCGTCACGAATTTTCCCGGCGGGTACGCAGGGGAATCTATGGACAATGCACAAGCAACCGTTTATAATAATGAGGAAGGCGGGAGGCGTCTCCGGCCCTCCTCCCCTCTGCCCTGATGGCGCCGCGGCGGCGCCTAGCCGCGGGCACAACGGATCACACGAAAGCGGCCGTTTCGGTGCGGCCGCCGTTCTCAGCAAGACGCGCAGCGCTCCTCAGCCCAGGCGGGAAGCGGCAGCCGCGCAGAAAAGGAGTTATTTTGCAGCAGACGATACAGACAACGCCAAGCCAAGAGCGGGAAACCGCCCTGCTTGTCTCGGTCGACACCGGCGAATTTGATGCCGAAGCCTCCCTGGACGAGCTGGAGGAGCTGGCCCGCACCGCCGGGGCGGAGGTCCTGGCGCAGGTGGTGCAGAAGCGGGAATCCCCCGACAAGGCCACCTGCATCGGCAGCGGCCGGCTCGAGGAGATCGCCGCCCTGTGCGAAAGCCACGACATTGCCCTGATTATCTTTGACCGGGAGCTGACCGCCACCCAGCTGCGGAACATTGAGGACGCAACCGGCCGCCGGGTGATCGACCGCACCACCCTGATTTTGGATATCTTCGCGGGGCGGGCCCGCTCGGCCGAGGGCCGGCTGCAGGTGGAGCTGGCGCAGCTGCAGTACCTGCTGCCCCGCCTGGCGGGCCAGGGGACGGCGCTTTCCCGCCTGGGCGGCGGGATCGGCACCCGCGGCCCGGGCGAAACCAAGCTGGAATCCGACCGACGCCATATCCGCCGGCGGATTGATTCCCTCAAGCGGCAGCTCACGGACGTGCAGCGGCAGCGGCAGCTGCGGCGGGCACGCCGGGAAAAGGACGGGGTGCACACCGTGGCGCTGGTGGGCTACACCAACGCCGGGAAATCCACCCTGATGAACGCCCTGACCGACGCGGGCGTGCTGGCGGAAGACAAGCTCTTCGCCACCCTAGACCCCACCGCCCGGGCCCTCAGGCTCCCGGACGGGCGGCAGGTGCTGCTGATTGACACGGTCGGCTTTGTCCGCCGGCTCCCCCACCATCTGGTGGACGCCTTCCGCTCCACCCTGGAGGAAGCGGCGGAGGCCGACGTGATCTTAAACCTCTGCGACCTGTCCAGCCCCGACGCCGCCGAGCATCTGGAAGTGACGAGATCTCTGCTTGAGGAGCTCGGCTGCGGCGGGCGGCCGGTGATCCCGGTGCTCAACAAATGCGATAAGGCGCCGGACGCCCCCCTGCCCGAGGCGGGACGGGGCGCCGTGCGGATCAGCGCCCTCACCGGCCAGGGCATCCCCGCCCTGCTTCAGGCGATTGCCGCCGCCCTGCCGCCCGACCGGCGGAGGGTACGCCTGCTCCTTCCCTTTTCCCAGGGCGGGCTGGCTGAGCAATGCCGCCGGGAGGGGATGGTCGAACAGGAGGAATACACGCCCGAGGGCATCCGGATGACCGCCACCATCGGCCTGCGGCTGCTCAAGGAGGCGGAGCCGTATCTACTCGCCGACGAAAAGCCGGGCGACCAAAAAACGACGCAAATTTTTTAAGGGAGGCGTGACCGCCATGCCGTCATTGGATATCCGCGACTACCGGTTCACCAAACGAGGGAGCTTCCGGCTGAAGGACTGCGACACGGCCGGCACCAACGGCTTTCACGACAAAAAGCAGGCGCGCTCCCGCCTGCTGGAAAACGTGGCCAAGATGGCCGAGCTCCAGGACCGCTTCTACGCCCAGGACCGGGAGTCGCTGCTGCTCATCTTCCAAGCTATGGACTCCGCCGGCAAGGACGGCGCGGTCAAGCATGTGATGAGCGGGCTGAACCCGCAGGGGGTCAAGGTGGTTTCCTTCAAGCAGCCTTCGGCGGAGGAACTCGACCACGATTACCTCTGGCGGGTGCATAAGGCCCTGCCCGGCCGGGGGGAAATCGGGATTTTCAACCGCTCCTATTATGAGGAGGTGCTGGTGGGCAAGGTACACAACCTCCCCTTTTCCCAAAAGCTCCCCGCCCGCTGCCTGGACGACCGGCTTTGGGAGCGGCGGTACCGCCAGCTGCGCCATTACGAGGAATACCTGACCGAAAACGGCATCACCGTGGTCAAGTTCTTCCTCAACATTTCCAAGGAGGAGCAGCGGCTGCGCTTTTTGGACCGGATTGACGACGAAACCAAAAACTGGAAGTTTTCTGCCGCCGACATCGCGGAGCGCGCCCACTGGGACGAATACATGGACGCCTACGAGCAGGCGATCAACCAGACGGCCGCCCCCTACGCCCCGTGGTACGTCATCCCCGCGGATAAAAAGTGGTTTGCCCGGCTGCTGATTTCGGAGATCGTCATCCACCATCTCAAAAAGCTGGACCCGCAGTATCCCGAGGTAGGACCGGAGCAGAAGGCGGCGCTGCTTGAATGCCGCAAGCAGCTCGAGGAAAAATAGCGGTACAGGAAGAGGACAGCGGAACGAAACGGTTTTGGAAAGGGGCGGCGGCTTTCATCGCCGCTATGCTGGCCACGGCCGCCTTGGGCGTCGGTTTGGCCGCCGCTGCGCCGGGCGGCCCGCCCCGCAAAAAGGAGGAAATGCATTCCATGAACAGGCTCGGCGAACACGGCTTTTTCTGCGGCTTCGGCCATGCCAACGGACAAACCCTGCTGTACGGCTCCGGGGAATGCCGGACGCTGCTCAAATGCGTGGCGGCAGGGCTCGGCGCGGCCCTGGCGCTGCTGGGCGCGGGCTTTTTCCTGGGCAAGCGGCGGCGCTGACCATGCCGGCCCGCAGCGGCGGGCCGCGGCAGATCAACAGGGAAGGAAAGCGGATGAAAAAGGACTGCGGGAGGATTGGGAGTTCACCATCACCGTCCTGCGGGGGAGGGCGGAGCACTGCCGACTGGGCCTGGAGGAGGGCGATACCTTTTGCTGCCAATACGAATGCCCCGCCGGCTTCTGCCCCAAAACCATGGCGCTGCTGCATACATACTGCGAGATTGCCCGGTGCAGCGGGGATTACCGCCTGCGCGGCGCAGCGGCAAGCCATGAAATCGACTTTCCCTGTGCGGACGGCTGCGTCACCTTCCGCCTGACGGCCCGCCGGCGGGAGGGCTGACCCGGCGCGGCCCGGGATGCCTGCGCATGGGGCACTCCCGCCGTTCAGCCGTGCCCGGAGGCACGCGCCCCACGGCTGGAGGGCCTCCCTTTGAAAAGGCCGCAGCCGTCCCCGGCATCCCCGCCCTGCAAGCCCGGCGGCGCCTGCCCGCCTGCCGGCGGTTTCTGCCGCTGGGTGGGAGCCGCCGTATAAGCAAGCAATCCCCCGGCCCGAAAGGAATCCCTTCGGGCCGGGGGATTTTTCACACCGCTATACCGGCAAATCCGGCAGCTACGCCCCCCACATCCGGTAACGGGAGGGATGCATCAGCGCCCCCGGGCTGGCCGCCGTGCGGGAGGCCGCGTTCAGCAGCCGGTCAAACAGGCGCTGCCTGACGCGGTTGGCGGCGCAGAAATACATCGTCACCGTGCCTGGGAAAAAGAGGCCGCCGCCCTCCGCCACCGAGGCAAAGCCCGCTTCGGCGGAGGAACCGAGCAGCAGGAGCTCCTGAAGGTCGTCAATCCCGCTGCGACGCTCGTCCCGGAAGGCGTCGGAAAGCTCCCTGACCGTATGCCCGGGGCGCAGCACCGGCCGCCAGCGGACGGCGCGCCCTCGGCCGCCGAACGTCCCGAGAGAGGGAAGCCGGAGCCCGGCGCTTTTTTTGGCCTCCGGCGGAGGGGAAAGCACCGCCGGGCCGCGCCGGTAGGTGTCCCATACCCGGCCGTCCACATACAGGCGCAGCATCCGGCCCTCGCCCTGCCCCATGACGCCGACGGCGCCGGTGCGCAGCTTCCCGGTCAGGCTGCGCCCCAGACCGTCCAGGGACGGGAGATCCAAGCGGTCGGCGCAGTCGTCAAAAACCGCCCACAGGCCCTCCCCCTCCCGGCCGATGCGGACGGTGCGCTCCGCGCTCTCCCTCCCGCAGGGCATCAGGCCCAGGGTGTCCATATAGGCGGTGATAATATACAGGATCTTCTCCTGCGCCGCCTCGGTGCGGGCGTCAAGAGAAATCTGCAAATTGGCAAAGCCGGCCATAGCTCCTCCTTGGCGGGCGCTTATAAGCCGCCGCTTCCCCCGCCCTGTCCCGGGGCGCCCAGCTCACGCAAAAAGCGCGCGGCCTGCCGGCGGCTCCTTAGCACCGCCACCCGTTTTCCCCGGCCCCGCTCCTCCAGCTTGGCCAGCAGGGCGGGGCGGTGGTCTCTGGGAAAGCCCCATACATATTTCAAAAATTCCCCATCCAAACGTTCCGGGCAGTTGCCGCCCATGTCCGGCCGCGTCCGCCCAACGTTGGCGATCACCCGCCGCAGCACGCCGAGCAGGCACACAAAACGGGGATAATCCAGAAAGACCACCGTGTCGCAGCGCTCCAGGCGCCAGGGGAGGGTGCGGCTGTAATTCCCGTCCAGGATCCAGGCGGGCCCTTCCATCGCCTCCGCCAGCCGGGCGTCAAAGACCTCCCGGGATACCGGCTGCCAGCCGTCCTGCCAATACAGCCTGTCCAAGTGGATCAAGGGCAGCTTTTCCCGTTCGGCCAGCGCGCGGGAAAAGATGGTTTTCCCCGCGCCGGGGCTGCCGACGACGAGCACCCTGCGCATCCTGCCGCCTCCTTGATTCCGCACCCAGCCGGCAGCATCCGAGACGGCCGCCCCGCCCGCTGCGCGCCCGGCGGTTTGTACCTTCATTGTAGCGCCTTTTCCCGCGGCTTTCAACCGGGAAAAAGGCGAATTCCGCCTAAATTCTTCTTTCCAAGGAAAAATTGCCGGAGGCTATTGACAGAAGCCGCCGGCGGAAATACAATATATTGTGTTTTCGCCTTTCGCTTTGGCGGAACTTCCACAATATACAACCTGTCTATTTCACAGACAATATACAGAAGGGACGGAGCCGAATGGAATTGACGCAAAACGCCCGCACCGTGCTCGAACGGCGCTACCTCATCCGGGGGGAGGACGGCAAGCCCACCGAAACGGTTGAGGACCTGTTCCGCCGGGTGGCCCGCGCGATCGCCGCGCCGGACAAGAACTACAACCCCAAAGCCGACCTGGTCGGGCTGGAGAATGAGTTCTACGACATGATGACCGACCTGGAATTCCTTCCCAACTCCCCCACCCTGATGAACGCGGGGCGGCCCCTCGGCCAGCTTTCCGCCTGCTTTGTCCTGCCGGTCCCGGACAGCATGGAGGAGATTTTTGAGGCCATCAAGCAGGCGGCGCTGATCCACAAATCGGGCGGCGGCACCGGCTTCTCCTTCTCCCGGCTGCGCCCCTCGGGCAGTACGGTGAATTCCACCGGCGGGGTGGCGAGCGGGCCGGTCAGCTTCATGCGGGTGTTCAACATGGCGACCGAGGCGGTCAAGCAGGGCGGCACCCGCCGCGGGGCCAACATGGGCATCCTGCGGGTCGACCATCCGGACATCCTGCAGTTCATCGACTGCAAAGCGGACAACGCCGACATCACCAATTTCAACATCTCGGTCGGGATCACCGAAAAGTTCATGAACGCCGTCGAGGCCGGGGAGGACTACGACCTTGTCGACCCGAGCACCGGCAGGGTGACCGGCAGGCTCAACGCCAAGGAGGTCTTTGACAAGATCGTCCACTCCGCCTGGCGCAACGGCGAGCCGGGGATCATCTTCCTGGACCGGCTCAACCGGGACAACGTCGTTCCCTCCCAGGGGGAGATCGAGTCGACCAACCCCTGCGGCGAGCAGCCCCTGCTGCCATACGAAAGCTGCAACCTCGGCTCGATCAACCTGGTCAAGATGCTGAAGTTCGGCAAGGACGGCGAGGCGACCATCGACTGGAGCAAGCTGGCCGTCACGGTGGAAAAGGCCGTCCATTTCCTTGATAACGTCATTGACGCGAACCGCTACCCGCTTGAGATCATCGACCACACCACCAAGCAGACCCGCAAGATCGGCCTGGGGATTATGGGCTGGGCGGACATGCTGCTCTACCTCGGCATCCCCTACAATTCGGAAGAGGCAGTCGGCCTGGCGGACAAGCTGATGGATTTCATCACCACCACCGGCCGCAAGGCCAGCGCCGCGCTGGCCAAGGTGCGCGGCCCCTTCCCGCTGTTCGGCGAAAGCATCTACAAGGACGGGGAGCCGCTGCGCAACGCCACGGTCACCACCATCGCGCCCACCGGCACCCTGTCGATCATCGCCGGGGTTTCCTCGGGGGTGGAGCCGGTCTTCTCCTACGTCTACATCCGCTCGGTCATGGACCGCACCGAGATGCTCGAGGTCAACCCGGTGCTGCGCGCCCTGCTGGAAAAGAAAGGCCTCTGCTCGGACGAGCGGCTGCGCCGCATCGCCGAAGAGGGCACCATCGCCCATATGGAGGACATCCCGGCCGAAATCCGCCGGGTGTTCGTCGCCGCACACGACATCTCCCCGCTGTACCACATCAAGATGCAGGCCGCGTTCCAGAACCACACCGACAACGCGGTGAGCAAGACGGTCAACTTCCCGCACGAGGCGACCGAGCAGGATGTCGCCGAGGTGTACACCCTGGCCTTCCGGCTCGGGTGCAAGGGCGTGACCAGCTACCGCGACGGCAGCCGGGAGGTGCAGGTGCTGAACCTGGCCAAAAAGGAGGAGAAGCCGGCGGAGGCGCCCGCCCCGCAGATCCCCTCCAAGGAGGCCAAGCCGCGGGAATCCTCCTTCGTCATCACCCCGCGGCCCCGTCCCGACACCACCCAGGGGATCACCGAAAAGGTGGCGATCGGCTGCGGCAATCTCTATATCACCGTCAATTACGACGATTACGGCATCTGCGAGGTGTTCACCAACACCGGCAAGGCGGGCGGCTGCCCCTCCCAGTCG
Source organism: Candidatus Avimonas faecium (assembly GCA_904419005.1). Taxonomy (GTDB): domain Bacteria; phylum Bacillota; class Clostridia; order Oscillospirales; family Acutalibacteraceae; genus Avimonas; species Avimonas faecium. The sequence continues at coordinate 11,823 of CAJFQI010000055.1, forward strand.
GAGGCGACGGCCCGGCTGACCTCGGTGGCGCTGCGCTCGGGCATTGACGTCAAAACCATCATCAGCCAGCTCCGCGGCATCCGCTGCCCCTCGACCATCCGCCAGCCGGGGATGAAATGCACCTCCTGCCCGGATGCGATCGCGCGGGTGATTGAAAAGGTGGTCGCCACCCACGAGTTTAAGGAGGGCGGCGTCCAGCTTCCGCAGGAGGCGGTCCCCGCCATCAGGAAGGCGGTGGAGCCGGCGGTTGCGGCCCAGATCCGCACCTGCCCCGAATGCGGCGCGCCGGTGGAGCACGAGGGCGGCTGCGTGATGTGCCGCAACTGCGGGTACTCCAAATGCGGCTGATCCGTTGGTAAAATCCTTTGCGACTTTCTAGGCCGCCTTCCCCGCTGGGGAAGGCGGCCATGCTTTTGAGGGGAATAGGCATCCGAGAGCCGTATCCTACATAAATTTTCGATAATTAGGTTAACTACACTAAATTATTACAAAAATATGAGATTCTTATATTCATATAGCTAATTATATATGATAGAATTTTCACAGGATGAAATAAAGGAGTGTGCTTAACGAAAAGGAAAGCCTATGCCTTCAGTACGGCTCTGGCATCCTGCCGGCGCTGTTCTGCGGCTTTACGGCAACAGCGGGAACGCCCCTGGACGCCCCTCTTTCCGCGGACAACTCCGACTGGTACCGTTTCACGGACGGTGTAAAAACCGCCGCAATCTCCGTCCCTTACTGCGGAACAAACGAAGTGGAAATTGGCGATCCATCGCTGGCGGAAGCGGAGGAACCGGGCATTACTCCCTTGTTAAATATAAAGATGGATTCATTAAACGGCCAAAGTGGCGGGCCTATTACTTATCCCTATGGCAATAACGCCACTTGCTTTGTTGGAATCCATTCCTACTCCGGCGGCGCTCTTGATTCCCATAACTACGGTGTTGCCTTTAACCAAAAAGCGATAGATTATATTCAAAAATTCGCGAAGGGTTAAGCGGAGGCTGCCATTGATCGGCAGCAGCCCGTCCATAGAGCCGGCGAAAGAAGGAGGGGTTGCATGACAAGAAGGAAAAGGGTCCTGCTGGCCGCTGCCTCGGCGGTTGGGCTCCTGCTCGCCCTCGCCGCCGTGTTTCTGATCTATGTTTTTTCCGGCGCCTGCAAGCTGACCCTGCAATTCAACGCCCCGGAAGGGCGGCCCGTCCCCGGGATCGCCGTCACGGTCTCGTTTGACGCCGACTATGGCGAGATGACCTTGCGCAAAGAACTGGCGCCCACCGACGAAAACGGCGAAACCGTATGGGAGGACTTCTTTGACCGGACGGTCACTGTAAAAGCAGAAAAGGATGGCGTCGTGCGGGAATACACCATCCAAACCAAACGGCTAGCCAACCGCGCGATCACCAAGCACTTTGAATTTACGTTTGCCGGATAGCCCTGCGCCCTCCCTGCCGCCTTTTCCCGCCCGTTCCGGCCCCGCCGCGCCCTATTCCGCGGGCTGCGGCTACCCGCAAGGAATCCCCCGGGCTCGACCGGGCCCGGGGGATTCCCTTTCTCTTGGCCGCCAAGCTGCCCCGCGGCGGACGTGCTCCTCCCCGCTTATCCGGCGCGGAGGATCTCCAGCGTGCCGCTGGTAAGCCGCCCGGTATAGGACGGCCCGTCCGTGCCGTAGGCATAGTGGTTTTTATCGCTGACCGACTGCATCAGGGCAAAATCGCTCTTTAGCCTGCCGGAGGATTTGGTGCAGTAGAGGGTAAAGCCGGTGTTGTCCGGGATGGTAAAGGAAACCTTGCCGGAGGTCACCTGCCCGTCCAGATGGGTGGGGAGGACGTCGGTAGAAATTTTCGCCGTGCCGCTGGTAGCGCGGCCCTCTATAGACGGGAAGCTGCCGGAAAGCTCCGCCCGGCCGGAGGTGAGCTCCACCCGCAGCGCCTCCGCCTTGGCGCCGGATACGGCCATATTCCCGCTGGTCATTTCCGCCGTGAGTGTCCCGGCCTCCAGCCCGCTGCCCTCAAGGCGGCCGGAGGTCAGCTTGAGCCGCAGGCCGTCGGCGGAAATCCCCTGGACTGCCGACCGGCCGCTGGACATGCTCAGCAGGAACTCCTTGTACCTCTTTTCCGGCAGCTGCAGCTCCAGGTCGGAGGAATGGGAGCCGATGCCGAAGAAAATAATCCCCCAGCTGGCCTTTTCCCGCAGGGTCAGGCGGCCGTCCTCCACCCCGTAATCCAACGGCTGGACATTGTAGCGGGAACGCTGGGTCAGATGCATCCGCCCGTCGGCGGAAAGGGTGACGGAAACCTTGCCCGATTTCCACAGGATCTCCACGCTGTCAAATTCCCCGCCGTCCATCTCTGCGGTTGCGATGACCTTCGGCTCCCCGAACAGCCCGCCGCCGGTAACCGTCAGCGCCACCAGGAGCGCCACCAACAAAGCCGCAACCACCGACCAAACCACAATCATCACCACGGCCCCCTTTTTGCTGATATCGCGCATAACCGGCAATCCTCCTTTTCGTTCGGCACCCTATTTCTTTTTCAGCAGGAAAACCGCGTGCATCACCTGCTGGAGCGCCACCCCGATCAGGAAAATCAGCCAGGAATACGCCCATGCGGCAAACAGGAAGCTGATGACAAAATACACGACCACGGCCAGGGACCAAAGCACGCCGGAAAGGGCGTTGTACAGCGCGTCGCCCTGCCGTTTATTCCGCTTCCACTCCCGGAATTCCTCCACCATGGTGTCGTCCGCCTTGCGGTATTTCGGCTTGGACATAAAGTTGTAGACCAGCAGCATCGTCGCCACGGCGCAGAGCAGGAACATCGCCACCAGCGCCTTCGCCTCGTCCCCCTCAGCCGGGGAATCCCCCACCCAAAGGATCGGCACCACGCTGACGATGTACAGCCCCACCGCCGCCGAAACCATCCGCGCGCTGCGCCGGCGGTATTTCGCCTGCTCCTGCGTGGGCTCGTCCCTCTGCAGCTCGGCCAGCAGGGCGTCCACATCCCCCACGCCGGCCACCGTGGCGTTATACGCCTCTTCCTCCGGCACCCCCTGCCCGGTTAAGTCCGCATATTTGTCGATCAGGTTGGAGCAGAACTCCTCCTTAAGGTCGTGCGCCTGCCGGGTGGCCGGCGCGTCTTGAAACAGCTCGTCTACATACGCGCGGATTTTCGGAATCATCGCCTTTTCATCCTTTCCAGCGCAAAGCCGCCGGTACAGGCAAAGCCCTGCGGTATTCCACCCGGCGCCCGCCGGGTCACCCTTCGATCAGGCGGTCCAGCATCTGCCGCGCCTCCCGCCAATCGGCGAGATACTGGCGGTAGGCCGCCCGTCCCAGGTCGGTAATCGCGTAATAGCGGCGGCGGGCCCCGGTCGCCTCGTCCCCCCAGTAGGAGCGGATAAAGCCCGCCTGCTCCAGCCGGCGGAAGGCCGTGTACAGCGTCGCCTCCTTGAGCTCGTACCGGCCGTCGGTGGCCTGCCGGATGGCCTTGTTGATCTCGTACCCGTAGCTGTCATGACGGAGCAGGTGCGCCAGGATAATGGCGTCGGTATGGCCCCGTATCGTATCCGAAGCAATGGACATGGACTTCCCCCTTTCACCGGCGGCGCCTTTTCCGCTGCGGCGGGTACGGCCGGCCCGCCCGGCAGCCCCCGCCCTGCACAAGGGACGGCAAAGCCTATCTCTTTCGCTGTATATTATATTCCGCTATACCTCATCTGTCAAGGTATATATACCGATCCCAATAAAAATTTTTTCCTTGGAAAATCGGGCTTTTCCCTTCGATTTCCATAATCTTCCTCCGGATGGCCCTTGCACAAAGCGACAAAATGTGTTAAGGTACTAATGCTTTTGTAAACCGTCCGGAACCTATCGCGCCGGCCCGGCAAAAACCGAAGGGGGAGCCTGCATGCTTTGTGAACGTATCCGTGACCTGCGCGAGTCCCGCCGTCTGCGGCAGACCGAATTGGCGGAGCTGCTCGGCGTCAACCAGCGTACCTATTCCCGGTATGAGCTGGGGGAGGTTTCCGTATCCCTGGAAGTGATCGACCGGCTGGCGGATTTTTACGGAACCAGCGTTGATTTCCTGATGGGGCGCACCAACCGGATGCAGCCCTATCCCCGGCCCGCGGAGGCTGTACGCTCCGAACTGGAACGGGATAGCCGGGAAGAGAAGAAGCGCGCGTGATTGGTGAATTGTCCCCTGCTTGCGGCGCAAAATAGAGGCAAAATATAAGAAGAATACCTTAACAAAGAGGGCCGCAGACGCGGCCCTCTTCCTGTATTTTCAGCACCCTTGCTTCTCCCTTTGCGCCCCCTGGGGACAGGCCGGGATGCTGTCCGCATATCCCGGCGCCGATCCGGCTTGCCCTATGGCCTGTTTCGCTGGCGAGAGCCTCCTCGGTAATCCTAGCCTGCCGGCATTCGTGCGGCGGATTCTGAATAATACGGACTTTTCCATGTATTTATGGGAATCCCTGCGAAAATGCGCGTCTGCCGCAGGACACTGCGCCTGTATAAACCTATAGAAAAAGCAATAACAGGAGAAGCGGGG
>CAJFQI010000056.1 GCA_904419005.1 Candidatus Avimonas faecium
GGGCTTTTTGGCTGGCGATCTTTTTTGTATCACCTTTATGGCAGGGGCAGAAGGACTTGAACCCTCGGCACGCGGTTTTGGAGACCGCTGCTCTACCAACTGAGCTATGCCCCTATATTCAAGGGATCAAACCGAAGCCGGGTCAACCGCCGAGCTCCAGGCTCGCCCCTCAAATAGAATTTGGTGGGCCTTCAGGGACTCGAACCCGGGACCGACCGGTTATGAGCCGGTTGCTCTAACCAACTGAGCTAAAGGCCCATCGCGACTGGTTTGTCCTTTTTGGACAGCGCGCCGAAGCACGAAAGTTATTTTACCATAAATTTGCGGGATGTCAAGGGGCAAATGCGGATTTCCCTTGGGCTTTGGCCGAATCCCGCGCTTTCCCGCACTTGCCGTCTATTAGAAAAGCCTCCAATCAGCGGCAACGGATTGTCTTCGCCGCATTTTGGTTTCCAGCAGAAAACGCCTTCGCCTTATATTTCCGCCTTCGTCTCCCCTGCATCCGGCGCCGCCTCTTGCCGTTCCGACGATTCCGGCTCTCCCGAGGACGCGCAGCGCAGCTGGTATTCCGTCGGCGTCATTCCCTTGACCTTTTTAAAAACACGGGAAAAATACAAGGGGTCGGCATAGCCCACCGAGCCAGCCACCTCCGTCACGGTGAAGCGTCCGCTGCGCAACAGGCTGCACGCCTCGTTGATCCGGTATTTTTGTAGGAATTCATTCGGGGAAATCGTAAAATAGGCGACAAACGCCCGGTACAGCTGGCTACGGCTGATCCCCGCATACGACGCGATATCGGAAACGCCGATATCCCCGGCATAATTGTATTGGATAAAGCGCAGGGCCTGCTCCAAGTATTCCCTCGTCCCATATTCCGGCTGGTGCGGGCGGTTTTCCTGAATCAAGCGGCCCAGAAACAGGTACAAATAGCCGATCATCGCCGCGTCCGCCGACGGCGTACTGCCCCGCGACTCATAAATACGCAGCAGAAAAGAACGGATATCGCTGCCCTCCGGCATTCTAAGCACCGGCTTATCCTTGCGGAAGCCGGCTAAATTGATCATCCGTTTGGCTTCGGTCCCCTGGAAGCCGACCCAATAATACTCCCACGGATCCTCAGGATCCGCCGCATAGGAAACGACCTGGGAGGGGAAAATGAGAAAGAGGTCGCCCGTGGAAATCGTGTGCCGTTTTCCTTCGCAAACGTAGGTCCCCGCGCCGGAAGCAACATAATGGATGAGGTAATGATCCCTGGCGGCGGGCCCCCAAGCATGGTGCGGCCCGCATTTCTGGTAACCGGTATTGTACACCGCCAAGCCCAAATTTTCTCTCAGCGTATTGGAAAAAGAGTGCTTGAAGCTTCCAAGAGCGTCCATTTCCCATCCTCCCCGCATCCAGCGACGCTGGCGTGTCCCGGCCGGAGCCGGCATTCCCCAAAGCCTCCTGCCCCAAGCGGATATCCAAAAACAGGGGGCAATCGCCGCGCCGCTTCTTTCCTTTCTTCTATTATACCTAGATATGCAACAAAAGTCCATATAAACGGAGGATAAAAGAATGACGGGAACGGAGGAAAACGCTACAATGGAAAAAAGGGAACCGCCGGGCAAGCGGCGGCTTCAGCGCAGATTGTCAGGAGGGATACAATGCAGGAATTTTCGAGCAAGCCGGGGATCTCAAAGCGGCCGGACGACTGGGCGGCGCAGATCCGCGCCGGAGCTTATGACCCGGCCTTTCAAAAGCTGTACGGGGCGGCGGACGTCGCCGCCCAGCGGGAGCGGTACTGCCGCGCCCTTAAGGAATTCGAGCGCCTGTACGGCGCCGAGCGGGAGGTTTCTCTTTTTTCCGCTCCGGGCCGGACGGAAATCGGCGGCAACCACACCGACCACAACCATGGCCGGGTTTTGGCGGCCAGCGTCAACCTTGATGTCATCGCGGTCGCTGCCCCTTCGGCAGAAAACCGCATTCGGATCCAGTCGGAGGGATATCCGGAGGATGTGGTCGGGCTGGACGTCCTTGGCCCCGTCAAGGCGGAGGAGGGATCCTCCTCCGCTCTGATCCGCGGGATGGCCGGCTGCTTTGCGCAGGAGGGGCTGGCGGTCGGGGGCCTGGACGCGTACACGACCTCCAACGTGCTTAAGGGATCCGGCCTATCTTCCTCCGCCGCGTTTGAGGTGCTGGTGGGAACCATGCTCAGCCACCTGTTCAACCAGGGCGGCGTGGACGCTGTCAGGATCGCGCAGATGGCGCAGCAGGCGGAAAACCGGTATTTCGGCAAGCCCTGCGGCCTGATGGACCAGACGGCTTCTTCGGTGGGCGGGATCATCGCCATCGACTTTGCCGACCCCGGGAAGCCGGAAATTCTCCCGGTCCCCTTTGACTTTGCCGCCACGGGATACCGCCTGTGCATTGTCGACTCCGGCGGCAACCATGCCGACCTGACGCCGGAATACGCGTCAATCCCCGAGGAAATGCAGGCCGTGGCGGCCTCCCTCGGCGTCCGTTTCCTGCGGGAGACCTCCTGGCAGGCGCTGCTTGCCGCCCTCCCGGCCCTGCGTCGGGAGCACGGGGACCGCGCGGTGCTGCGCGCAATGCATTTCCTAAAGGAAAACGAACGGGTCGGCGGCGAGGTGGAAGCGCTGAAGGCCGGGGATTTTCCCCGCTTCCTGCGGCTGATCCTGGAATCGGGGCACTCGTCGTTTGAATACCTGCAAAACGTATACCCCGCCTCCCACCCCGACGAGCAGGGCCTTTCCCTGGCGCTCTGCCTCGCCCAGTCGGTTCTGGACGGCCAAGGCGCCTGGCGCGTCCACGGCGGCGGCTTTGCCGGCACGACGCAGAATTTTGTGCCGGAATCGCTGCTCGCTGCCTTCCGCCGGACGATCGAAGCCGTCTTCGGGCCGGGAAGCTGCCATGTACTGAGCATCCGTCCCCTGGGCGGCATCTGCCTGGCGTCGCTGGGACAGGATCAGGGATAAAGGTGCCCGCCGGCGGCCCTTCGCTCGGCGGCCGCGGCCCGGCAGGGCTTTCGGACAACGTATTGCAATAGAAAGGATCGGGAATCATGGCTGAATTAAGAAAGCATCCGCTTACCAACGATTGGATTATGATCGCCTCCCACCGGCAGAACCGCCCGCAGATGCCGAAGGACTACTGCCCCTTCTGCCCCGGCTCCGGCAAAGTGCCGGACCATTACGACGTCTACGAATACGACAACGACTTCCCCGCCCTTTCCCAGAACCCGCCGGAGCCCGATCCGGTGGCCAACGAGTTTTTCGAAACGGCGCCGGCGTACGGCAAATGCGAGGTGATCCTGTATTCGCCGGAGCACACCATCACCCTGCCGGAGCTGCCAACCGACCATATCAAGAAGCTGGTCGACCTTTGGGTGGAGCGCTTTGAGGCGATCCGCTCCGACGAAAAGATCAAATATGTCTTTATCTTTGAGAACCGCGGCGAGCTGGTGGGCGTTACCATGCCCCATCCCCACGGCCAGATCTACGGGTATCCGTTCCTGCCCAAGAAGCTTGAGCTGGAGGTGGACAACGCCAAGCGGTACCTGAACGAGAAGGGGACCTGCCTGTTCTGCGAAATGCTCCGGCAGGAGGTCGCCTTTTCCCAGCGCGTCATCTTCCGTAACGAGCACTTCACGGTGTTCCTCCCCTTCTTTACGGAATACCCCTACGGCGTGTATATCATGAGCAACGCCCATCGTCCCACCATCGCCGACTTTACGCAGGAGGAGCGGCTCTCCCTGGCCGAAACCCTGCGGCGGACGACCGGCATGCTCGACAGCCTGTTCGGCTACAAATTCCCATACATGATGTGCATGTACAACGCGCCGGTCAACGGCGAGGACCCGTCGGCCTATTTCCACTGGCATATCGCCTTCTATCCGCCGATGCGCAGCGCGGACAAGGTCAAATACAACGCTTCCAGCGAAACCGGCGCGTGGGCGCACTGCAACCCCACCTGCCCGGAGGAGACCGCTAAGGAGCTCCGCGCCGCCTACGAGCGCTTTATGCAGAAATAACGCGGATAACCGCGCTGGTATCGCTGTGGAAAGAAGCGACGATATCCATGGAAAAGGGGTGCTGCTTTTTTAGCAGCACCCCTTTTCCGGCACATCCTGCGGCGGGGACACGCTTCTATACGCCAATCGGCAGAGGCCTGCTGCCCCGGCGGGTATTTCCCGGAAAATGCCGGCCGGGAATCAGGAGGAGGACGGAGCAGACGGGGAAAACTGCTGCTTGACCGCTTCGATCTGCGGCTGACTGGCCGGCGCGGTCGGGTACCAGCCCCGCTTCTGCATCTCCTGGAAGAGATCCGCCTGGATGTTGTGCTCCTCCTGCAAGAGGTTCAGCAGCTCGTCCCGCAGGCCGGAGGACGCGCATTCGTTGGCCAGCGCGTTGTAGGTCACGGTCATATATTTCTGCGTGTTCAGCGCGTCCTCAAGGCGGTCCTTGTCCTGCATCGGCGCGGGAACGGGATTCTGCGGCATGGGAGCTCCCTCCTTTCCTCAATTCAAATAGGTGAGAAGCCGGTCAAAGTGATGCTGGTGCTTTCCGGCAATCTGTTCGCACTGCGTTTTGATCTGCGCGTCGGTTGACAAAAGCGCGTATGCCTTGAATTTTTTGACCAAAAGCTGCTCCGCCTTTAACTGGTCGGCGATCGCCCTCAGCTCTTCGGTCGTCAGGTTAGCCATGCCGATTCCGCCTTTCTAAAAGCAATAAAGAGCGCGCCGCCTTGGCGCCGGCACGCTCTCCCCAACGGTTCCCTTTTAGTATGGCGCAGGCGGGCGGGTTTATACGTCGGCCACGCTTGTCCGGGCGGCTTATGTAGCCCGGCGCCCCACGTTCCCCCCGTCCAGGCCGAAGCTGATTTCCAGCGCCTGGTTAATGCGGCGCATCGACTGGTCGTCCAGCCGGCCCATATGCTCCTTAAGCCGCCGCTTGTCAATGGTGCGGATCTGCTCCAGCAGGACAATCGAGTCCTTGGCCAGCCCGCTTCCGGCGGCGTTGAGCTGGATATGGGTGGGCAGGCGGGCCTTATCCTTCTGGCTGGTGATCGCCGCGGCGATCACCGTCGGGCTGAAGCGGTTGCCGACATCGTTCTGCACGATCAGCACCGGGCGGACCCCGCCCTGCTCCGAGCCCACCACCGGGCTCAAATCCGCGTAATAAATATCGCCTCTTCGGACATTCACAGTTTTTCTCACTCCCGTATTCCCCCGCATGAAATGCAAACCTTAGAAACAGCGCCGCGGAATCGTCCCCGCAGGAATATTTTTGCCGGGTTTCCGGCGTTTAATCGGATACGCGGCGAATTTTTCATTACGCAGCGAATTTTCCATAGAATTTTCGACGCGGCCTGTTCGCAGGCGGGCTGCCCAGGCATCGGGACGGCAAGCGGGGCTTGTACTCCAGTATATGCCCGTCCGGGGGAAATGCCATCCGGATGCTTGCGGCGCGCCGCACTGTCTGGTATACTGGTGCCCAATCAAGCGGGGCCGCCGGAGCGGCCGGGAGGGGATGGCATGGTCCTTTTGAAGCGGGAGGAATGCGGGCGTCTCGCCCCCCTGTATGCGGGCGTGCAGGAAACGCCCGTTTGGTCCTGTCTGGAGGGGCAGATGGGGCAGGCGGCTGCGGACGACGCGGACGCTCCCCGCTGCGCGTGGATCGTTGTCGGAGACTTCTGCTTCCCGGCCGGGGATCCCGCCGCTCCGGAAGCGGCGTCGCTGCTGGCCGCGCTGCCCGTCCGCTTTTTGATCCTGGTCCCGCCCGACGGCGCCTGGGCGCGGCGGATTGAAGAGGCGTTTCCGGGCCGCTCCCGGCGGATTGAACGCTACGCCATCCAAAAGGAGCCGGGGGTGTTTGACCGCGCCCGCCTCCAGCGGTTCGTGGAGGCCCTGCCCGCCGGCTACCGCCTCCGGCCGATTGACGCAGAATGGTACGACGCGCTGCTGGCACAGGAGTGGAGCCGCAGCTTCTGCGAGAATTTCGATTCCAAGGAGGATTTCTGCCGCCGCGGCCTCGGCTATATCGCCCTGTACGGCGGGGAACCGGTAGGCGGCGCTTCCTCCTACAGCGTCTATCGCGGCGGGCTGGAAATAGAAGTAGATGTCCAAGAGCCCCATCGTCGGAAAGGGATCGCCTCCGCCTGCGCGGCACGGCTGATCCTCGCCTGCCTTGAGCGCGGGTGGTACCCCAGCTGGGACGCGGCCACCCCGGTGTCCGTGCGGCTGGCGGAGAAGCTGGGCTACCATTTGGATGCGGCCTATCCCGCCTATGAAATCCATCCGGACGGCTGAGGCGGGCCCGGCGGGCGGCTGCCCCACGCCTCCTCTCCCCTTCCGCGTCAGGCCGGCGGAGGAAGCTCCCTCCGGCGCAGGGAGGAATCCCGGGCGTCGGAAGCCGGCGGGGCCGGCGCCGCGGGCGGAAAGGGCCGTTTTTCCCTAGCCCCGGGGCCGGCACGAAAATTTCTTGCGGGATTTTGGCACGCGCCTCTTCCTTTTCATACTGTAATGTGCTAAAATGGGAGAAACACTAGGCACACGCTCAAAAGGATAGGAGGAAAAGGCCTATGAACAGCAAAATCAAGGACAAGAACGCCGATTTTCTCTTTCAGGCAATATTGCAGCTGCATACGGTGGAAGAATGCTATCAGTTTTTTGAGGACCTCTGCACCGTCTCCGAAATCAAGGCGCTTTCCCAGCGGATTGTCGTGGCCAAGATGCTGAGCGACAAGCGGGTATACAGCGACATCGTGGCGGCAACCGGCGCGTCGACCGCCACGATCAGCCGGGTCAACCGCTCCCTGATTTACGGCTGCGACGCTTACGACATGGTCTTTTCCCGCCTGCAGGAGCAGGAGAAACGGGAGGAGCAGGAACGTAAGGTGGACTAGCCCCGCGGTTAGGCGGCCGTTCGGCCGGTCAGGATCGAATAAGCGAGGGATAGCGTTGAGCGGGTACGGCTTATTTTCCGCTTTTTATGACAAACTGATGAGCGACGTGGATTACGAAGGCCGCGCCGCTTATTTGCTGTCGCTCTTTTCCCAGTTCCGGCCGGAAAAGCCGCCGGCGCTGCTGCTTGACCTGGCCTGCGGCTCGGGCGGCGTGACCCTTCCGCTGACGGAGGCCGGCATAGAGATGATCGGGGTCGACGGCTCGCAGGAGATGCTGTCTATGGCGCGGGAAAAGGCGGACCGCCGGGGGCTCCGCCCCCTGTTCCTTTGCCAGGACATGCGGGAGCTGGACCTGTACGGGACGGTTGATGGGGCGGTCTGCACGCTGGACGGGCTCAATCACCTATGCCGCACCCAGGAGCTGCGGGAGGTGTTCCGCCGCCTATATTTGTTTATAGAGCCGGGAGGGCTTTTCCTCTTTGACGTAAATACGCCGTACAAGCACCGGCAGGTGCTGGCGGATAACGCCTTTGTGTTTGAGCCGGACGATTTCCTCTGCGTATGGCGCAACCGCTTGATAAAACGCACCTGTGAGGTGGATATGCAGCTGGACTTCTTCGTTGCCCAGGATGCGGAGGGGATGCAGTACCGCCGCCTGACCGACGCCGTTCGGGAGCGGGCCTACACCGAACGGACGCTGCGCCGCCTTCTGGCGCAGGAGGGGTTTGAGACGCTGGCGGTTTTCGCCGACTTATCGCGCGAACCGGTGCGTCCGGACACCGAAAGGGCAGTTTATGCCGTCCGGCGGCATCCCGGATAGGCTGGCAGCAGGGCCGCAGACGCTGCGGCGCCCTCCGGCTAGGAAGCCTAACCAAATCGAAGAACCGGCGAAAGGGAGAACCATTTATGAGCAAAACAATCCGCTGCATCACCAAAGATGCCACCGTGATGGCGATGGTGATGGATTCCACCGATATCGTCGCCCGGGCGGAGCAGATCCATCAGACCTCGGCGGTGGTGACCGCTGCGCTGGGGCGTCTGCTGACCGCCGCTTCGCTAATGGGCGTCATGCTGAAGGGGCGGGACGATACCCTGACACTGAAGCTCAGCGGGGGCGGCCCGGCCGGCACCGTGATGGCGGTTTCAGACAGCGAGGGAAACGTGCGCGGCTACGCGGCCAACCCGGTGGTGGAAATCCCCCTGAAGCCGAACGGCAAGCTGGACGTCAGCGGCGCCGTGGGAACCGCGGGGATGCTGTACGTTATGCGGGATACCGGGGGACAGGAACCGTACATCGGCTGCACCCCGCTGGTGTCGGGCGAGATTGCCGAGGATATCACCAGCTACTACGCCGTCAGCGAACAGGTGCCCACCGTCTGCGCGCTGGGGGTGCTGGTCAACCCGGATTTGACCGTGCGCGCAGCGGGCGGCCTGCTGCTCCAGCTGCTGCCCTTCTGCCCCGACGAGGTGATTGACCGGGTAGAAAAAAATATCGCGGGTCTCGCCCCGATGACGACGATGCTGGACGGCGGCCTCACGCCGGAGGACATCTGCGCACGGGCCTTGGACGGCTTTGAGTACGAAATCCTGGACGAATACCGGCCGGAGTACCGCTGCAACTGTTCCCGGGAACGGGTGGCCCGCGCCTTCGCCTGCATGAAGCCGGAGGAGCTGCGTTCCCTGCCGGACGAAACAGGGACAGTAGAAGTGACCTGCCAATTCTGCGACAAAAAATACCGCTTTACCCAAGCGGAACTTGAAGGGATTGCCGCGGCCGCCGGAGCCGGTACGGGAACAGGCGCTCCGGAAGAAACGGGCGGAGAAGGAAACGCCTAGCTCCCTGGCCGGTCCATCTGCTTTGGCACGCCGCGGCGGTGACGGGGCTCCCGCTCCTCCTCTTCCGCCCGGGGGGCCGGCAATTTTTTTAAAAGATTCCGAAAGATTCTCCTTGACATTTGTTGTCGGATATAGTATTATATACAGCGTCGCCGGTGACGGGATCCCGTTCCAGCCGGACAGCCGGGAGCATAGCTCAGCTGGGAGAGCACCTGCCTTACAAGCAGGGGGTCACAGGTTCGAGCCCTGTTGTTCCCACCATTGCCCAGGCATCGACGCTCCTTTGGAGAAGGCGATGAGGGCGGCACAGTGTTTGGATTTGGCCCGGTAGTTCAGCTGGTTAGAACGCTAGCCTGTCACGCTAGAGGTCGACGGTTCGAGCCCGTTCCGGGTCGCCAAATTTGCCTCTGTAGCTCAGTCGGTAGAGCAGTGGACTGAAAATCCACGTGTCACTGGTTCGATTCCGGTCGGAGGCACCAAAAACCGCGGTGAGTAAATCTCACCGCGGTTTTTTCTATCCGTGGATCCGTTTTGCGGATCCGCTTTATTTTCTGGAAAAGCCGCCATGCTGCACGAAAAAGTCAAAGCCATCCCCTAAACGGAGGCAGCCGGCGGAGCGAAAGGCGGCGCAGCGTTGCGCGGCATCGCATCCATACGAAGGCAATGCCGGCCAACGTCCCTGTTTAAGCGGAGCCGTCTCCAGCGGCATACGCCGGCCCTCATCGGCCGACGGAAGCGGCGGCTTACCGGCCGGCCGCCTGCCCGCGCGCCCATTCCTCCGCCGCGGCCAGGAGCGCCTGCCTCTCGTTGGCAAGCCGTCCCTCCATCACGCCGTCCAACAGGAAGCGGAGCGCCCGGCCGATCAAAGGCCCTTGGGGATACCCGGCGGCGAGCAGATCCCGCCCGTTCACCGAAAGATCCTTCAGCTGAAAGCACTCCCGCTGGCGCAGCACGGTTTCCAGCGTGGCTTCCAGCCCCTTCAGCATCGCGAGGCGGGGCGGCTGATATACAGGATGCTGCGCCAGGGTATCCGCCCGCTTCACTTGAAGGAGGCGGCGGAAATCCGCCTCCCCCAGCCGGTAGAGCCAGCGGCGGACGAAGCGCGGGTCGTCCTGCGCCGGGATGTCGTGCAGCTTCACCAGGCGGCAGACCCGCTCCCGGGTCTCGGTATCCGATTTCAGCCGGCGCAGGGCCCGGTCGGCCAGCCGTTCGCTTACCGCCGGATGCCCGGGAAAATGCCCGATGCCGCTTTCATCCTCCCGGTAGGTCAGAGCCTTGCCGCTGTCGTGCAGCAGCAGGGTCCAGCGGACCAGGCGGTCGGGGCCGGACGCCGCCAGCGCGTGCAGGGTGTGCTCCCATATGTCCCAGCAGTGATGGGGATTGTTCTGCTGAAAGCCCCGCATCGGCGCGATCTCGGGCAGTACCGTCCCGATTACCTCCGCAAACTCCCGCAGGATGCGGGCGGCGTCCCTGCCGGTCAGCAGCCGGTCCAGCTCCGTGCGGACCCGCTCCGCCGCAATGAGCCGGAGCCGTCCCTGCTGCCCGCGCATTGCACGGGCAGTCTCCGCTTCCACCGAAAAGCCGTAGTCAGCGGCAAAGCGCAGCCCCCGCAGGATCCGGAGCGCGTCCTCCCGGAACCGGCGGGAGGACTCCCCCACGCAGCGGAGACGGCCGGCGGCCAGGTCCGCCCGCCCGTCAAAAAGGTCGACAAGACCGCGGGAGGGCCCCCAGGCCATGGCGTTGATGGTAAAGTCCCGGCGGGCCAGGTCATCCTCCAGCCGCCGGACAAACGCCACCCGGTCGGGATGGCGGCTGTCGGCATAGCCGCTTTCGACGCGATAGGTGGTGATCTCAAACGGCTCGCCCTCCCACAGCACCGTCACCGTCCCGTGCCGGATGCCGGTTTCCAGCACCGGGCAGCCGGCAAAGCAGCGGATGGTTTCCTCCGGCGCGGCGGCGGTGGCGATGTCCCAGTCCTGCGGCACGCGGCCAAGGAGCGCGTCCCTGACGCAGCCGCCCACCGCGCAGGCCTCATAGCCGCGCTCCTCCAGCCGGGCGATGACCTGCGCGGCCTTTTTGCTTATGGGAAATCCCTTGTCCATAACCGTTTTCCATCCTCTCCAATCCTCTCCGCCGCGCCCTTCCGGCCGCTTGAAGATCCGGCCGCGGGGATCGCCCGGAAAGCCCCCGTCCGCCCCGGAGCGTTTTCCTCCCGGCGGCGAGGTTTCTTTCCGCATCCCCGCTTTGGCTAAAAGAGCCTCAGCTGCCCCTCCCGGTGGGAGGCCGCCGCCCGCGGCACGATTTCATCCTCCGGCCCCGGCCGGCCGGCCAGCAACGGGGAACGCGGGTCGTGCCCGGCCCGGTTTTCCGCCGCCTTTTTGGCGGAAGCGGTGGCGTAGCAGTAGACGCAGCCGTGGGTGCAGGAGGTGTACATCCCGATATCAACGCTTTCGGCGCAGCCGCAGCCCGGGCGCTGGCCGGCGTCCTTGCGCACCCGCAGGGAAAAGCCGCCCAGGCGTTCCAGCCGCTGCGGGTCCACGCAGGCGCCGGGTAGGATCCCGCTCTGCGCCCGGTCCAGCATCCCCAGCGCCTCGCAGCAGGAGCGCAGCCGCAGCCCGGTTTTGGCCGCCGTTTCAACAAAGGAGAGGGCCAGCTCCCGCTGCACGGCGGCAGGAACCTCCCGGTCGGCCAGGCCGGCGCTGCGGGCTTTGGCCTTGGGGTACAGGTCAAGGAAGCTGAAGACGCATTCGTCCGCCGCCCCGGCCAGCTCCGCCGCCATCTGGGCGAACCGCCTCCGATGATAGGCGGCGGTATACGCCCCGCTCACGATCACCGGGTCATACCGCCAAACCACCCGCCCCGGGCCCCAAGCCGCCGCCATCCGGCGAAAAAGACGCAGCAGCTCCCCCTTGTCCGGCAGCCCCGGCTCCAGCTCCGGGCCATAGGGGGTGATGGTAAACTGCACATAAAAGGGCACCCCCCAGCTTTCCAGCAGGGCGAGCGCATCCCTTCCCGGTCCCTCCAGCAGCGGCGCGGGGTTTTTGCTCCAGAACACCACCCCGTCCAGCACCGAGGCCGACAGAGGCACCCGGCTGAGCCGATGCGGCCGGTAGGGCCCCCGCGTCAGGGCATACCCCTCGCACAGCCGCCGATAAAGCCACGGCGTATAAAAAGCCGGCAAATCGGTCCGCCGGCTAGCGCTCACAATCATAGCCGCCTCCTTGCGCTCTCCATGGACGGGCGTCCCTCCGCAGCGGTGCGGGAAGCGCCTCCCCCTTTTTCCGGCAGATACCGGAGGATCAGCCCCCTTGCGTCCCCTGCAAAGGGGCTGCGCCGCCCTGGCGGCCGGAGGCGGCGCGCAGGGCGCGGATGCGGGCCTTGTCCTCCGGGGCAACCCGGCGGGATTCCAGGATCTTCTGCCATGCCTTTTGATAGGTGTCCCCCCGCAGAGCCCCGCTGAGCAGGAACGCCTCGGTCCGCTGCGGGAAGGCGGCGTAGCAGAGCGACACCGCCCAGGCGACCGCCATCCGGGCATAGTACCCGGGATGGTCCACCGCCGCCAGCAGGGCGAGGGTCTCCCCCACCGCTTCCGGCGTAATGTAGTAAGACAGCCGCATCACCACGGCAAACCGCACGGAAAACTCCGCGCGGGAATGCCAATACGGCCCCAAAAACGCCGCGACCGCCTCCCGGTTTTCCCCCGCCGCCTTCCACCCGGCGCAGAAGCTGTCGCAGACCGACCAATTGTCAATCGCCGGCACAAATCCCGCCGTGTAGGACAGCCGCTCCTGCAAGGGCATCGCCGCGCCGCCGATCACCATCCCCCGCAGCATGGTTTCCTCAAAGGAGGCGTCCGGGGTATCCGCTGCCGCGGCGAGATAGGCCCGCCAATCCCCCCTTGCGATCCGTCCCGCCAGCCGGCGCAGGAGGGGCAGCCTCACCCCCAGGACGTTTTCCGTCCCCGGCAGGAGGGAGGAGGAAAAGCGGCGGTAGGGTTCCTCCGCCTGTGCCTGGAGCCAGGCGCGCAGCGCCGCCCGGTCGGCCGGGTCGGGCCAATCGGACGGGCGCGGACGGTTTGATGCCATAGCCTATCTCCTTTCTCATAAACCGGGCCGTGCAGGACGGGATGATATATTTGCCGGCACGCCTTTCCTGCGCGTCTTGGGCATTCCGGCCCCTTACGGCGCAAGAGATGCCTCAAAGCCGGAGCTGTAGGTCACCGTGCCGTCGGAGGCCACCCACATCGCCTCGGTATCCGGCAGGGCCTCCACCAGCGCCAGGCCCTCCTGCACCGGCATACAGAACAGCGCCGTTGAAAGCGCGTCCGCCTGCCCGGAATCCCCGCACAGCACGCTGACGGAGGCGGCGTACCGCGGCGGCTGCCCGGTATCGGGGTCAAGGATATGGGCATAGCGCACGCCGTCCACGGTATAATAACGCTGGTAATCCCCGCTGGTCACCAGCGCGCGGGAGCCGCCAAGCTCCGCCTTGACCAGCAGCCGGCTCGAATCGGCAGGATCCTGCACCCCCACGACCCACGGCGTGCCGCCGGGCTTGACGCCGATGCTCCGGATATTCCCCCCGGCGTTGATCAGCGCGCCGTCCACAGCGTAATCTGCCGCGCTCTCCTGCATTTCCTGCGCCGCCCGCTCCACCGCATAGCCCTTGCCGATCGCGCCCACGTCAATCTTCAGCGCCGGATCGGACAGGAACACCGTGGACGCCTCCCTATCCATACGGATATCCGCAGGGTCGGCGTGCTCCATTGCCTCCTGCAGGGCGCCGTCCGGAGGAAGCGCGGCGCTGTCCGGATCGGCCAGGCCCCGCTCCCGGTATTCGCTCCACAGAGACAACGCTGCGCCCATGGCGATATTCAGCTTGCCGCCGGTCTGCTCCCCCATCGCCACGCCCAGTTCGAGCAGGTCAAGGAGGCGGCCGTCCACTTTGACGGGGGCCTGCGCGCCGTTTTTATTGACGGTGCAGAGATTGGCCATCCCCTCGTACTCATGGTAGCCGTCAAAAAGACGGTGGTACTCCTGCAGCCGGCCGTATAAGTCGTCCGCCCATTCGTCAAAGGCCTGCTGGCTCTCGGCATAGGCTTTCACCGTAATGACCGTATCAAAAAGGGCGGTAAACTGTTTGGTATACAGCGCTGGCCCTCCGGCGCATCCGGCCAAAGCGGCCGGCAGGATCAGCAGCGCTGCCGCCAGGCAGACGGTTCGTTGGATTCGTTTCATGGATTTTCTCCTTTGGGGTGGGCAGTTAATGGGGCCGAGAAAAGCCTTCCCGGCTTTCCTTGTCTCCACTCACAGTTTAGCGCCCGTTTGCCCGTCTGTCAATTTTTTGCCGTATCCATATTGCAAACCCTTGGCAGGCCCCGCGGCACACCACGGGGAACTTCTTTTACCCAGGGAATCCATTTCCCCGGAAAAGCCCTTGTGATTCTGGTCTAAACAAGATATAATGAAAGAAAACGCAGCCCTTTCCGGCTTTTGCAGGGCCGTTTTGCCTTTCATTTCAGCATGGAGGAATACGCAATGGATGACCCGTTCTTCAGCCTTGGGCAGGAAATCAACCGTACTGTGCACAAGGTTCTTGATGCACGGTCGCTAGAGGATTTGGGGACGACGATCCGCGATACCGTACAGCGGACGACGCAGAAGGTGTCCGAGGGGGCCAAGCGGGCGTCGGAGGATGTCCGCCGGGCAGCCGAAAACGCCCGCGCCGGCACGGCGGAGCCCCCTCCCGCAGCGGACGCCCCCGCGGGCGCCGGGCCGGATACGCGGACGCCGCCCTATTCGTATTACCGGGCGCCGTCCCAGGCGCCGGCTCCTTCGTATACTCCGCCCGCCTACCATGCCTATCGTCCGAAGGCCGGTACGCCGGGACAGGCCGGCAGCATCCTCTGGATTGTGTTCGGCTTTCTGGGGGCCATCCCCCTGGCCGTCCTCGCCCTGATCTTCTGGGCGATCGGCTTGATGGGCTCCCTCTCCTTTTGGGCGGTGCCGGCAGCGATTTTGACCGTCCTTGCGCTGGCGTTCATGGGGATGATCCTCTATGGCTTTTCCCTGCGCCGCCGCATCCAGCGGTATGCGCAGTATCAGGCCGTCATCGCGGGGCGGAGCTTCTGCGAGGTTTCGGAGCTGGCCGCCGCTACCGGACGGGACGCCGGCTTTGTGGCCAAGGATCTGGCCAAGATGGTGCAGGCGCGGCTGTTTCCGGAAGGATATTTTAACCCGGAAAAGACCTGCTTTATGCTGGATTATACCACCTTCCAGCAATATTTGCAGGCCCAGGAGCGCCAGCGCCGCGAGGCCGAGGAAAAGCGCCGCCGCAAGCAGCAGCTCGACGCCGACCCCGAGCTGGCCGCCATCCAGCAGATGATGCAGGAGGGCAGCGACTACCTGACGAAGATCCGGGAGATCAAGGCGGCCCTGTCGGAGGCAGACGCGGTCCAAAAGCTTGACACGCTGGCCGACGTGGTGGGGAAAATCTTCGTCTATGTGGAAAAGCACCCGGAGAAGCTGCCGCAGATCCGCAAGTTCCTGTGCTATTACCTGCCGACCACCCTCAAGCTGGCGGAAGCCTACCGCGACCTTGACGAGCATGACGCCGCCGAGGGGGTGGAGGAATCCAAGCGGGAAATCCGCGAGGCGCTTGATAAGATCAACCTCGCCTTCGGGCAGCTGCTCAGCAACCTGATGCAGGACGACCTGCTCGACCTGTCCGCCGACATTGCGGCGCTTGAGACCATGTTCGCCCAGGAGGGGCTGACCGGACGGCCGCTGCGGCCGGGAAAATAAGCCGGCCCGCCCCATCCGACGCGCTCATTTTGTAATCCAAATTGTAAGGAGGAACCCAACATGTCCGATCCGTTCCAGGAAATCCAGCAGGCGCCTACCCTAACGCTGAACCCCGAAAAGGAGACGGCCCCCGCTCCGTCCATATCGGTCCAGGCCAGGGAGGAGCTCGTCCCGATTGAGGAAACCAAGCTTTCCGAGCAGGAGCAAAAAATGGTGGACGAGTTTATCCCCCAGATCGAGCTGCGGGATTCCAACCTGGTGCTCCAATACGGTTCCGGCGCGCAGAAAAAGATCGCGGATTTTTCGCAAAACGTGCTTGAAGGGGTCCGCACCAAGGATCTGGGCGAAATCGGCGAGATGCTCTCCGGCGTGGTGACCGAGCTGAAAAGCTTTGACGCAGAAGAGGAAAAGGGGCTGTTCGGCTTCTTTAAGCGCAGCTCCAACAAGCTGACCGCCATGAAGGCAAAATACGACAAGACCGAGGCCAACATCGACACAATCTGCCAGGTGCTCGAAGATCATCAGGTCCAGCTCTTTAAGGACATCTCCCTGCTGGACAAGATGTATGAGCTGAACACCGTCTATTTCAAGGAGCTGTGCCTGTACATCATCGCCGGCAAAAAGAAGCTGGAGATCGTGCGCAGCGGCGAGCTCGCCGCCCTGACCGAAAAGGCCAAGCAGAGCGGCCTTCCGGAGGATGCGCAGGCAGCGAACGACCTGGCCGCGCTGTGCGACCGGTTTGAGAAAAAGGTCCACGACCTGGAACTAACCCGGATG
>CAJFQI010000057.1 GCA_904419005.1 Candidatus Avimonas faecium
TTAACCGCAATCCCCAGCTCGTCCAGCTGCGCCTCATCAACCGGGGAGGGGCAGTCGGTCATCGGCTCGGTCATGTTCTGCACCTTGGGGTAGGCGACCACGTCCCGCAGGGTGGGGGCGCCGAGCATTTGCATGACCAGCCGGTCCAGCCCGATGCCCATGCCGCCGTGGGGGGGGGCGCCGTATTTGAAGGCGTCGGTCAGGAAGCCGAACTTGCGGTAGGCTTCCTCGTCCGACAGGCCGAGGGCGGAGAACATGTGCTTTTGCAGCTCCGGGTCGGTGATCCGGATCGAGCCGCTCGCCAGCTCGATCCCGTTGAGCACCAGGTCGTAGGCTTTGGCGAATACCTTGTCCGGTTCGGTGTCAAGGTAGGGGATGCACTCGTCCAGCGGGGCGGTGAAGGGATGGTGCATGGCGACGTACTGCCCGGCCTCCTCGTCGTATTCAAAGAAGGGGAATTCGGTGATCCACAGCGGGCGGTAACCCTCGCGGGGGATAGCGAGCTTGTCCGCCACCGCTAGGCGCAGCGCGCCCAGCGTGGTCAGCACATGCTTTTTGACCGTGTCCGCGATAATCAGGACCACGTCGCCGGTCTCGGCCCCGGCAGCCTGGAGCAGGGCGTCCATTTCCTCTTTGCTCAGGAACTTGGCGAAGGAGGAGGCCGGCCCGTCCGGGGTGAGCCGCACCCACGCTAAGCCCTTGGCGCCGATGCCGCGCACCATTTCGGTCAGCTTGTCCACTTCCTTGCGGGTGAGGACGGAGACCGCGTTTTTGGCGGTGATCGCCCGCACCGTGCCCCCGCCTTCAATCGCGGAGGCGAACACCCCGAAGCCGCAGCCCCGCACCGTCTCGGTCAGGTCAATCAGCTCCATGCCGAAGCGGGTGTCCGGCTTATCCGAGCCGTACCGCTCCATGGCCTCGGTGTAGGTCAGGCGGGGCAGGGGGAGAGAAAGCTCCACCCCCAGCACTTCCCCGAAAACATGGGCGAGGAAGCCCTCCCCGATTTCGAGCACATCCTCTACGTCGACAAAGGACATTTCAAAGTCGATCTGGGTGAATTCCGGCTGCCGGTCGGCCCGCAGGTCCTCGTCCCGGAAGCAGCGGGCGAGCTGCACATACCGGTCGAAGCCGGCGACCATTGAAAGCTGCTTATACAGCTGCGGAGACTGGGGCAGGGCGTAGAATTCCCCCGGATGCAGGCGGGAGGGGACCAGGAAGTCCCGCGCCCCTTCCGGCGTCGATTTGATCAGGATGGGGGTTTCCAGCTCGATAAAGCCCTGCCGGTCAAAGTAGTCCCGGGTGGATTTGGCGATGCGGTGCCGCAGGATCAGGTTGCGCTGCAAATCCGGCCGGCGGAGGTCGAGATACCGGTACTTGAGCCGGGTCGCCTCGGCCGTGGCGCTGTTTTCCACGATTTCAAAGGGCGGGGTTTCCGCCTTGTTCAAAATCCGCAGCTCGCTGACCGCAATCTCCACGTCCCCCGTGGGGATCTCGTGGTTGACGGAGGAGCGGAGCCGCACCACGCCCTTGGCGGCCAAGACGTATTCGCTCCGCACCGCGAAGGCCTTATCAAATACCGCGCGGTCGGTCGTTTCGTCAAATGCGAGCTGGACGATGCCGGTGCGGTCCCGCAGGTCGATGAAAATCAGCTGCCCCAGGTCCCGCTGCCGCTGGGCCCAGCCACAGACCGTGACCTCCCGCCCGGCGTCCTCCTTGCGGAAAACGCCGCAGTAATCGGTCCGTTTGAGTCCTTTTAACGTTTCTGCCATGATAGTATCCCCTTTAGCGGGTCAAGCCCGGATTTATAATAGTGAAAGCGGCGGCTCCCAAAGCGTGTCAGCCTTCGACCGCCTGCCCGAATAAATCGGTCATGTCGGCCAGCTGGCGATCGAGGGACTTGGTGTACAGCGTCGTGTACAGGCTGTCGTCCAGCGCCACATCGCTGGTTTCCCCGGTGTCCATATCCTTGAGTTTGGCCTGGCCGCTTTCCAGCTCGTTGTCCCCCACCACGATGGTATAGCGCGCGCCGATTTTGTCGGCGTACTTCATCTGGGCCTTGAGGCTGCGGCCGACGGTGTCGCATTCGACCGAGACGCCGCCGTCCCGCAGGCGGGTGGCGATGGCAAAGCAGCGCCGCGCCGCCTTTTCCCCCATTGAAGCGAGGTAAACCTCGCACCGGGGCGGGGCGGGGAATTTCCCCCCCTGCGCGTCCAGGATCAGCAGCAGCCGCTCCAGCCCCATCCCAAAGCCCAGGGAGGGGAGGTGCGGACCGCCCAGCTCGTCAATCAGCCCGTCGTACCGCCCGCCGCCGCAGACCGTGGACTGCGCGCCCAGCGCGTCGGAGACGAATTCAAAGACGGTGCGGGTGTAATAATCCAGCCCCCGGACGATGTGCGGGTCGATCGTATAGTCGATTTCCGCCTCCGTCAGACAGGCCTTGACCGCGTCAAAGTGCGCGCGGCAGTCGTCGCAGAGGTAATCAAGCATCACCGGCGCGCCGGCTGCGATGGCGGAGCAGACGGGGGATTTGCAGTCCAAAATCCGCATGGGGTTGCGTTCCAGCCGGCCTTTGCAGGTATCGCAGAGCTCGTCCCGGCGGGCCTCAAAATAGGCCCGTAGCGCCTCGTGGTATTTGGCCCGGCATTCCGGGCAGCCGATCGAGTTGATATGCAGCGCTACGCCGGTGACCCCCAGCTCGTTAAGCACGGTGCGGGCCAGGGCGATCACCTCGGCATCGGCCTGAGGCGCGGCGGCACCGAAGCACTCCACCCCGAACTGGTGGAACTCGCGCAGCCGGCCGGCCTGCGGCTTCTCATACCGGTAGCAGGAGGTGATATAGGATACCTTGACGGGCAGCGGCTCGTTTTGCAGCCCGTGCTCAAGCAGGACGCGGGCCATGCCGGCCGTTCCCTCCGGCCGCAGGGTGATGGAGCGTCCCCCCTTGTCCTCAAAGGTGTACATTTCCTTCTGCACCACGTCGGTGGTCTCGCCGACCGAGCGCTGGAACAGCTCGGTATGCTCAAACACCGGCGCGCGCATTTCGCGGAAGCCGTAATCCCGCGCGATGGCGAGGGCGGTCTGTTCCACATGCTGCCATTTGTAGCTGTCGGACGGCAGCACGTCCTGGGTGCCGCGGATGGCTTTGGTGATCAGGGACATAGGCGATTCTATCCTTTCCGGGAGGGCGCCGGGATGCCTGAGCGGCCCGGGCCCGTAAAAATGGGCGGCCTTTGCAGGGAAAGGCCGCAGCAACCAAAAAGGCGCGCTTTCGCACGCCCTCCGGTTTATCGGCAGCCGAACCCGTCAGCGTATGGCGGGGTTTACAATGTCGCGCCAGTCGAGATCCCCGCGCTCCAGCCCGTGGATGAGCACCTCCGCGGTTGCAATGTTGGTGGCGACCGGGATGTTGCGCATATCGCACAGGCGGAACATGTCGCTTTCGTTGGGCTCATGCGGCTTGACTGTCAGCGGGTCGCGGAAGAAGAGAAGAAGGTCGATTTCGTTGCAGGAGATGCGGGAGGAGATCTGCTGATCGCCGCCCTGCGACCCGCTCATATACCGGGTGATTTCCAGACCGGTGGCCTCCGCCACCATTTTCCCGGTCGTGCCGGTGGCACAGAGATTATGCCGGCTAAGAATACCGCAGTAGGCAATACAGAACTGCACCATCAGTTCCTTTTTGGCGTCGTGTGCAATCAGTGCAATATTCATGACCGTTCACTCCTTTTGTTTTTGTGGTATGTGGATTGGGTGGCTGTTGGTTGGCGGCAGATCGGCCATCCGGGCCGCGGCCCGCCCTCACATCTTTTCCAGCCGCGCCAGGGGCACCTGTTCCCCCAGAAAACGGCGCGCGATGTTTTCAAAGCAGGCGGCGGCGTTGCAGTCCGAAGGCAGGGGGCGGCCGTTCGCGTTGGCCACGGCCACCGCTTCATCCTCCGGCAGGATGCCGAGCAGCTGGAGGCCGGCGGTGTCAATGATTTCGTCCACATCCGGCATCTTTCCGGCCAGTACCGGCGCGGGACGCAGGCGGTTGATGATCAGCCGGGAGGGGATGCGGGCGTCCTCCAGCAGGCGGCTGACGATCTGCGCGTCGCGGGCGCAGACCATATCCGGCGTGGTGACGACCAGCGCCCGTTCCGCCCCGGCGACCGCGCCGCGGAAGCCGCGGCCGATGCCGGCGGGGCAGTCGACCAGCACAAACTCGTAATACCGGGCCAGCCCCGCGCACAGTCGGCGCAGGTCGTCCGGGGAGCCGAGCTGATCCAGGCTGACCGGCGCGGGGAGGACAAACACATTGGGACAGATAGGCGACGGGTAGATCGCGCGGATCGGCTCGCAGTTGCCGGAAAAGATATCCGACATATCGTACACGGTGCTGCCGCCGATGCCAAGCATCAGATCCAGGCTCCGCAGGCCGGCGTCCCCGTCGAGCAGGAGCACCTTATGCCCAAGCCTTGCCAGCGCGCAGCCAAGCCCCGCCGTGACGGTGGATTTGCCGGCGCCGCCTTTTCCCGATGTGATGACCGCGATGTTTCCCATGCCGTTTCGTGCCTTTCCGGCGGCAGCGTCCCGCTTGTCCATGCTGCCACCTTCTCTAAATCATACCATATTCCTTGGACTTTCACAACTGGTATTTCCGTGGATTTTGCGCGGCAAACGAAAAAATACGCCGGCGTTTTCCGTAAAAACCATACAGAAAGCGCCTTGGGAAAGGAGTTCGTTTCCTGTATTTTGAAAAAGGGGAAATTTTGAGGAAGCCGCTTCCGGCTCGCCGGGCAGCGCCGTTTTACGGGGGGCATATGCTCCCGCCTAAGCGCATATTAAGCGTATATAAAGAATGGATACAATAAAAGAAAGGAGGCGCCCCGTCGGGCGCCTCCCAGAAGGCCTTGCGCAAGGTTAGCAGCCGCAGTCACAATGGGTGTTCTGGCAGCTGTCGTTGTCGCACAGCAGGAGAAGGATGATGATGAAAAGGATCCAGTTGCAGTTACCCTCGCCGAACAACCGGCTGATACACATGTGTATTGCCCTCCTTCCGATGGCGTGTTTCTATGAACTCTGCGGGGAGGTTTTGTGTCTCCCTGCGGCTCCCGTGCCTGGTTGCCGCAGGGATGCCGCTGCATGAAAGCTCCGTTGGTTTTAGGAAGAAGACCCTCGGCCGGGCGGGCCCCGCATCTCGCCCGGTTCGTCTCCTTTTCCGGAGAAAGGGAAAGAGTTAGCAGCCGCAGCCACAGCCGCAGCCGTTGTTCCGCTCGCAGCCGCAGCTGCGGTCATCGTCGCAGAGCAGAAGCAGGACGATCAGGAACAGGATCCAGGTGCAGCCGCCGTTGCCGCAGCCACCGCCGAACAGATTGCTGATGCACATACCCGTTAACCTCCTTTCCTCGGGACGCCGAAGCCGTTTCCGTTTTCTTTGCCCCGCTCTCATTCCCAGTGTATGTCTTTGCCGCCGCAGCGGTTACAACGTTTGGGAAAGCGTGCCCGGCAAAGGCATGGGGAGCGGCGCTGCCAGCACGGTAAGCCGCCCCACCGCCGCAAGGGGTATAATCGGCGTCCGGATAGTCCATGATATGCAGGAAGGGGGCGTTTGGCTATGGAGATTTCCCACAGGCCGGAAACCGGCTGGGCCGACCGAGAAGAGGCGTGTTCCCAGCCTCACGGCGGACGGATGGAGGCCGCCGCATGGCAGCCGCGCACGCAGGCACACAGCGGCCGTTTTGCCCAGGGAGGGCCGAAGGGCAGCGCGTCGTGCTGGAAGAGGGAAAGGGAGCAGGATAAGACCGGCCGGATGAAATCCGAAGGAAATGGGTAAAAATTTTTGATTGGATTAGAAAAAAGAAGATAATTTTCTAAAAGCACCGGAAATCGAGGTTGATAACAAAAAATTGACCTTATCTGACTTTGACTTTCACTGACCAATAGGGTACAATACAGTCAAGGTCAGGGAAAGTCAAAGATGAGCGGCGCTAGAAAGGCCGCGGGATCTGCTGTTAAGAAAGGAGGCGTTCCGGTATGCGCATAAGCGATGAAATTACCGCCTATATTCTCCATATGCTGGAAAAAGCGGACGACGGCGAAGCGGAGCTCCGCCGCAACGAGCTGGCGGAGGAACTGGGATGCGTCCCCAGCCAGATCAATTATGTGCTGACCTCCCGCTTTACCCCGGAGCAGGGATACGTTGTGGAAAGCCGGCGGGGCGGCGGCGGGTATATCCGCATCCGTCGGGTCAAGCTGGGGCGGGGGACCACGCTGCTGATGCATACCGTCAATTCCATCGGCGGCGAGCTGGACTCCGCAACCGCGCGGGTAGTGATTGAGAACCTGGCATACCAGCAGGCGATCTCCAGCGAGGCTGCCCGGCTGATGACGGCGGCGCTGTCGGACCAGGCCCTGCGGGGCGTTCCCGCGCCGCAGCGTGACCGGCTGCGGGCCGCCCTGTGCAAGAAGATGCTGACGACGCTGGTATCCTAGCCGGTCCGCCGGCAGGCAGAGGCGTTTTACAATAGAGAGCCCTATCAAGCGATCAAGCGGAAAGGATGAGGGATATGCTTTGTCAAAACTGCGGGAAACGGCCCGCTACCACGTTTTTGAAGAAAACCGTCAACGGGGAAACAAGCGAATGGCACCTGTGCGCCGAATGCGCTGCCAAGCAGGGCATCGGCTCGATGTTCGGCGGCTTTGACCTGGGGGATTTCTGGGGGAGCCTCTTCGCGGAGCCGGCTGCCCGTTCGGTGGCCGATACCGTGCGGTGCGAGGGCTGCGGCCACAGCTTCCGCGAGATTGCCGAGAGCGGCAAGGCCGGATGCCCGGAATGCTACACCACCTTTTACGACCGGCTGCTGCCGTCGATCCAGCGGATCCACGGCAAGACCCGCCACACCGGCAAGGTGCCCAGCAGCGGGGGCGAGGAGGTCAAAAAGGAAAACGAGCTGGAGCGTCTGCGCCGGGAGCTGTCCGAGTGCATCGCCCAGCAGGAATATGAAAAATGCGCGCAGCTGCGCGACCAAATCCAGGCGCTGGAGAAGGAGAGCGGGGATAGCCCGGCGGCGGAATAACCCGCCGGCAGGCTCTGTCCGCGAAAGGAGTGGCCTACAATGGATAACAAGCAAAAATGGTACCAGCAGAGCGGGGAGCAGGGCGACGTGGTGATCAGCACCCGCGTCCGCCTGGCCCGCAATTTGAGCGGCACGCCCTTCCCGGCCGGATTGACCCCGGAAAGGAAGCGGGAGGTTGCCGAAAAAGTGCGCGATGCGCTGAAATCCGGGGAAAACGCGAAGGATTACGATTACCTTGAGATGAGCAGCATGACCGCGCGGGACGCGCTTTCAATGGTGGAACGCCACCTGATTTCCCCGGAGTTCGCCCAGTGCAGCGAGGGCAGCGCCCTGCTGCTGAAAAAGGACGAAAGCGTCAGCATCATGATCAACGAGGAGGACCATCTCCGCTTACAGGTGATGCGCCCCGGCCTTGACCTTGACGGAGCCTACCGCGAGGCCGACGAGCTGGATACGGCGCTGGATCAAAAGCTGCATTTCGCTTTTGACGACCGGCTGGGCTACCTCACCCAATGCCCGACCAACCTGGGCACCGGGATGCGGGCCTCCCTGATGCTCCATCTGCCCGCCTTGCAGGAGAGGGGGGCGATCCAGCAGCTGGCCGGCACCGTTTCCAAGCTGGGGCTGACCATCCGCGGCCTGTACGGCGAGGGCAGCAAGCCGGAGGGCGCCATCTACCAGCTCTCCAACCAGGTGACGCTCGGCATCTCCGAGCGCTCCGCGATTGAAAACCTCAAGGGGATCGCCAGCCAGATCCTCCGCGAGGAGCGGGCCGGGCGGGAGCAGCTCCGCCGCAACCCCCGGTTTGAGGATACGGTGTGGCGTTCCCTTGGGCTGCTGCGCACCGCACGGCTGCTCTCCCACGACGAGTTCATGACCCTGATTTCCAATTTGCGGGTCGGGGTGGCGATGGGGATCATCCCGGACATAGGGATGGATACCATCTCCGGCCTGATCTGCGACGCGCAGCCGGCCACCATCATGGCGGCTGCCCGGCGGGATATGGAGCCCGGCGAGCGGGATGCCGAACGCGCCAAAATGGTGCGGGAGCGCCTGGCCGGCTGATGTCCAGGCCCGCCCCGGGCGCAAAAAAGCCGCCCTCAGGGGGCGGCTTGCAGCGGCCGGAGACGGGCGGGGCTACCGCCGGGGATAGTAATAGGTCGGCTTGGTCAGCAGGACGATCAGGTCCACCAGCCAGCCGATCCCGAACAGCCCCATCGTAAACAGATAGAGGATCCCCATCCCGGCCTTGCCCTCATAAAACTTGTGGATGCCCCAAAAGCCAAGGAAAAAGCAGAGGAAAAAGGCGGCCCACTTGTTCTTGGGAGGCATGGCGGGGACCGGATAGGCCGGGTAAACCGGCTGAGCGGGATAAACGGGAGGGGCATACGGCGGCGCAGGGTTCGCCGCGTTGTTGACGATGATGACCTGCGGCGCCGGCGCCGGCTGTGGCTTTGCCGCCGGCGGCTCTGCCGGGGATACCGGCGTGCCGCAGTATTCGCAGAACCGGCCCTTGACCGGCGCGCCGCAATGCGGGCAAGTCATGGATATCGCCCTCCCTGTTCTCTCATCTGCCTGTTATTCTAGCACAGGCTCTGTAAAAAGACAATCGATTTTCTGCCAATCCCAACGAACGCCCGCCAAAGGCGGCCGCCCTCCCGGGGCGGTGCGTACGGCGGTCCGCGGAAAGGAGTTTTTACTATGTATCGTTTCAAAGGGTTTACCGAAAAGGCCAATACCGCGCTGAACCTCGCGATTGAGGCGGCGCAGGATCTCGGCCACACCTATATCGGCACCGAGCATCTGGTGCTCGGCCTGCTGCGTGAGGGCACCGGCGTCGCCGCGTCGGTGCTGGCGGCCCGCGGCGTCACCGCCGCCCAATACCAAGAGGCGATCACCCAGGTGGAATCGACCGGGGAGGTGAGCCGCCTGTCGCCGGAGGACTTCACCCCCCGCGCCAAGCGGGCGATGGAGATGGCGATGAGCGAGGCGGCGGTGATGCAGCATGGCTATGTCGGCACCGAGCATATCCTGATCGCCGTCCTGCGGGATGACAGCAGCGTGGCGGTCCGGCTGCTCGTAGCGCTGGGCGCCCGTCCGGACGAGCTGTTTAACGACATCGCCAAGGCGGTGGGGGCCAGCCCTGCCCAGACCGCCTCTGAAGGGGTGCGCGGCGGCCAGGCCTCCGGGGCCAAGGGCGGCGGCAAGACCCCGACCCTTGACCAGTTCGGCCGCGATCTGACCAAGCTGGCCAAGGAAGGCAAGATGGACCCGGTGATCGGCCGGGCCAATGAGATTGAGCGGGTCATCCAGATCCTGTCCCGCCGCACCAAGAACAACCCCTGCCTGATCGGCGAGCCGGGCGTCGGCAAAACCGCCATCGCCGAGGGACTGGCCCAGAAGATCGCCGCCGACGAGGTGCCCGAGCTCCTGCGCGGCAAGCGGGTCGTGGCGCTGGATCTGACCGGCATGGTCGCCGGCACCAAGTACCGCGGCGACTTTGAGGAGCGGATCAAGAACGCCATTGACGAGGTCATCAAAGCGGGGGATGTCATCCTCTTTATTGATGAGATCCACACCCTGATCGGCGCGGGCGCGGCCGAGGGCGCGGTCGATGCCGCCAACATCCTCAAGCCGTCCCTGGCGCGGGGCGAGCTGCAGGTGATCGGCGCGACCACGCTGGACGAATACCGCAAGCACATTGAAAAAGACGCCGCTTTGGAGCGCCGGTTCCAGCCGGTCACGGTGGGCGAGCCCACCGCCGAGGAGGCCGTCCTGATCCTGCGCGGCCTGCGGGATAAGTACGAGGCGCACCACAAGGTCAAGATTACCGACCAGGCGATTGAGGCCGCGGTCAGCCTTTCGACCCGGTATATCTCCGACCGGTACCTGCCGGATAAGGCGATCGACCTGGTTGACGAGGCGGCCTCCCGCGTCCGCCTGCGCGCCTTTACCGCGCCGCCGGACCTGAAGGCCCTGGAGGACGAGGCCAAGCGTCTGGATGAGGAGAAGAAATCCGCCGTCAACGAGCAGGATTTCGAGCGCGCTGCCCGCCTGCGCGACGAGGAGAAGGAAGTGCAGGAGAAGCTGGCCAAGCTGAAGGACGAATGGCAGGAGAAGAACGCCGGCATTACCGGCGAGGTCACCGAGAAGGAGATCGCCGAAATCGTGTCGAGCTGGACGGGCGTGCCCGTAGTGCAGCTCACCGAGGAGGAAGGCCAGCGGCTGCTGCGCATGGAGGACATCCTCCACGAGCGCATTGTGGGCCAGGACGAGGCCGTTTCCGCGGTCGCCCGGGCCATCCGCCGCGGGCGGGTCGGGCTGAAGGACCCGAAGCGCCCGACCGGATCCTTCATCTTCCTCGGCCCGACCGGCGTCGGCAAGACCGAGCTGTGCAAGGCGTTGGCCGAAACCATGTTCGGGGATGAAAACGCGATGATCCGGCTTGACATGTCCGAGTACATGGAGAAGCACACGGTGTCCCGCCTGGTCGGTTCGCCTCCCGGGTACGTCGGGTACGACGAGGGCGGCCAGCTGACCGAGAAGATCCGCCGCAAGCCCTACTCCGTGGTGCTCTTTGACGAGATTGAAAAGGCCCATCCCGACGTTTTCAATATGCTGCTCCAAATCCTTGAGGACGGCATCCTGACCGACGGCCAGGGCCGCCGGGTGGACTTCAAGAACGCCATCATCATCATGACCTCCAACGTCGGCGCGCGGCTGATCACCGAAAAGCACGGCCTGGGCTTCGGCGATGCCGGCAAGGATAAGGCGGCGGACGAGGCGGCCGAGCAGAAGCGGATCAAGGACAACGTGCTGGGCGAGCTGAAAAAGACCTTCCGCCCCGAGTTCCTGAACCGTGTGGACGACATCATCGTCTTTAAGCAGCTGACCGAGCCGGATATCCGGGAGATTGCCCGCCGTATGCTCAAGTCCCTGGATAAGAGGCTGGAGGATATGGATATGGAGATCACCGTCACCGACGCGGCGGTTGCTGAGATCGCCAAGGAGGGCTTCGACCCCGTGTACGGCGCCCGCCCGCTCCGCCGGGCTATCCAGTCCAGGATTGAGGATGCGTTGGCCGAAAAGCTGCTTGAAGGCGACTTCAAGGCCGGCGACACCATCCGGGTGGACGCGGTGGACGGCGAGTTCACCTTTGAAAAGGCGGATGCGGCGCAAGCGGCTCCGGCCGGCAAGCCGGAGGAACCGGGCGCCGAACCGCCCAAGGAAACGGATGCCTGATTGCCCGTTTCCCCTGTATTTGAAAAACAAACGCCCGCCCTTTCGGGCGGGAACCGCCCAGCCGGGCGCGGACAGGGATCCGCGCCCGGCTTTTTGCATGCCGGCGTACCCGCTGCGCAGGGAGGCGCCGGGCGGACAAAACCCGCCCGGCGGGCATATGCTGATAAAAAAGCAAAGGAGACATGCCTATGCCTGCGAATCCCTTACAGGGCGGGAGGAGGGCGGATTGCCACGGCGGCCCTTTTCCCCCCTGCTGCTGTTGCTGCGGCCGCACGCCCTGCCCGGCCTGGTCCTACTTCCGCCTGACCAAGAGGGACGCCGTGACCGGCACGCCTTTGGCCGGGGCGCTGTATACCCTTTACCGCGGCGGGCGGGAGGTCGTGAGCGACCTTTCCGACCCGGCGGGAGGGCTCGCGTTCTTCCCCCTGGCCCCCGGCGTCTATACCCTGCGGGAGGTCCGCCCCCCGGCCGGCTACGCGCCGGAGGAGGAAACCCATACCGTGGTCGTCCGCGAGAACGGCGGCGTCACCCTGGACGGGCGGCCGGCGCAGGGGGCCGTCCTGTACGACCTGCCGCTGAACAGTTTCCGCTTCCCCAAAACCGATGGTGCGGACGGCAAGCCCTTGGCGGGGGCGGTGTTCACCTTGTCCGACGGGCGGGCCGCCGTTTCCGGCGCGGACGGCGAGGTATCCTTCGGCCCGCTGCCTCCCGGCCGGTATATCATGAAGGAGACGGCCGCCCCGGCGGGCTGTCTGCCAAACGACCGGGAATACGGCGTGGCGGTCGCCGCCGACGGGACGATTACGGTGGACGGGACGCCGCTTGCGGATTTCTATGTGGAAAACGAGCGCGAGCCTGCGGGCTTTGCCTTCCAGAAAAAGGATGCGGCGACCGGCGGACCCTTGGCCGGGGCGGAATTTACCCTGTCGGATGGGCAGACGGCGGTTTCGGACGCCGGTGGCACGGTTCGCTTTGACAACCTGGCGCCGGGCACCTACACCCTGGCCGAGAGCCGCGCGCCGGACGGCTACCTTCCGGATCCGGCCGTCTACACGGTGACGGTTTTCCCCGGCGGCGCCGTTGCCATTGACGGCACGGATCCCGCCGGCTTTACCGTGGAGGACGCGCCGTACCCCATCCTGCGGTTTTACAAAACCGACGCCGTGACCGGCGCGCCCCTGGCGGGGGCGGAATTTACCCTGTCGAACGGGCAGACGGCGGTTTCGGACGCCAACGGGCTGGTGGATTTCGGCCCGGTTGCCCCCGACCTGTACTCCCTGGCCGAGACCGCTCCGCCGGCAGGGTACGAAGCCAACGCCGCGGTCTACAGCGTCCTGGTGATCGTGACCGGCGAGATCTATATTGACGAGTTCCTGCTGCCCGACTTTGTGGCGGAGAACACGCCGGAGGGATAAGCCAGCGCCCCGCCGGCGGCCGATAGGGCCGTAGCGCCTGATGCGCGAATGCGATACGGCGGGGAGGGCGAAAGCGCCGATGGCTTTGGCCCTCCCCGTATTTTTCTCCATCCGAGGAGTGACCAGAGGGCGGTGGGGGCGTTTTCCGGAAACCTTGAGACGGCCTGGCCAAAAAGGGGGATATTTTTTGGTTAAAGATGAGAAAAGTTAAGAAAATGTAAACGAGGACTTTTCATCGCCGCCAAAAAACAGTATACTAAGACCGTATGCCTTGCAGTAAAAAATAGGAAAACATAGCAAGCGGTCGAATTTCGGCGGCAGGGGAGCGGCGGTCGGCACAGGGACGGACCGGTCCTCTGATTTTGAGAGGAGCGGTTGCATGACCCCCACATTCCTGGGCTTTTTGTCGGAAGCGGTGTCCAACCCGGTGCTTTTGGTGACGGTGCTTCTGACGCTCGGCGTGATTTTTGTCAACGGCTGGACCGACGCCCCCAACGCGATTGCCACCTGCGTCTCCACCCGGGCGATGGGGCCCCGGGCGGCGATCATGATGGCTGCGGTGTTCAATTTCCTCGGCGTGCTGGTGATGACCCTTCTCAACGCCACCGTTGCGGAAACCATTTACAACATGGTGGATTTCGGCGGCGACCCGCACGAGGCGCTCGTCGCCCTGTGCGCGGCGCTGTTCGCCATTGTGGTATGGGCGGTGGCCGCCTGGTATTTCGGCATCCCCACCAGCGAGAGCCACGCCCTGATCGCCGGGCTGTCCGGCGCGGCGATCGCCCTGCACGGGGGGCTTTCCGGCATCAACGGCGGGGAATGGGTCAAGGTGCTGTACGGCCTGGCGCTGTCCACGGTGCTGGGCTTTTCCTTCGGCTGGATTGCCGCCAAGCTCACCACCTTTACCTGCCGGGGCTTTGACCGGCGGAAGACCACGCGGTTCTTCCGCTATGCACAGATCGGCGGCGGCGCGGCCATGGCATTCATGCACGGCGCGCAGGACGGGCAGAAGTTTATGGGCGTTTTCCTGCTGGGGATGTTCCTGACCCGCGGGCAGGCGAACGTCACGGAATTCACCATTCCCCTGTGGCTGATGATCCTCTGCTCCCTGGTCATGGCGGTGGGCACCTCAATCGGCGGGTATCGTATTATCAAGGCGGTGGGCATGGATATGGTCAAGCTGGAAACCTATCAGGGCTTCTCCGCGGATCTGGCGGCGGCGGGATGCCTGCTGCTGTCCTCTCTGACCGGCGTGCCGGTCAGCACCACCCACACCAAGACCACCGCGATCATGGGGGTGGGGGCTGCCAAGC
The DNA here is from genome assembly GCA_904419005.1 of Candidatus Avimonas faecium. GTDB lineage: Bacteria > Bacillota > Clostridia > Oscillospirales > Acutalibacteraceae > Avimonas > Avimonas faecium. Next base: position 14,026 of record CAJFQI010000057.1, read on the forward strand.
GCCTTTCCTCCGTGAACTGGGGCGTGGTCAAGGAAATGGTGCTGACCTGGGTGCTGACCTTCCCGGGCTGCGGCCTGATCGGCTTTTTGATGGCTTGGCTGTTTATGGCTGTTTTTTAAATTGCGGAAAATCCCGGCGCGGCCGGATATTTTGCAGAAAAGCGGGGGCCCCGCTGAGAAAGGATGGCGCGTATGGCGCGGAAACAGGAATTCAATTATTTTGACGCCTTTATCCAGGCGGCGGATTATTCGATGCAGGCGGCGGATATCCTCTACCAGACGCTGGAATCCTACGACCCGGATGCCGTGCAGGAGCGGATGAAGGAAATCCATGTGGCGGAGCACGCCGCCGACATTGCCAAGCACGACCTGAACCGGGCGCTGGCCCGCGCCTTTATCACCCCGATTGAGCGGGAGGATATCCTTTTGCTGTCCCAGGCGCTGGACGATGTGACCGACGCGATTGAGGACGTGCTTATCCGCCTGTATATGTTCAACGTCCTGTCCATCCGGGAGGACGCCCTGTCCTTTGCGGATATCATCAAGCAGTGCTGCGCCGCCATGAAGGTGACGATGAACGAATTCCGCAATTTCCGCAAATCCACCTCCATCAACGAAAGCATCGTGGAGATCAACCGCCTGGAGGAGGAGGGCGACAGCCTGTACACCAAGGCGGTGCGCAAGCTGTATCTGACCTCCCGGGACGATGCGGTCACCCTGATGATCTGGCGGGAGATTTACGACCGCATGGAAAAATGCTGCGACGCCTGCGAGCATGTGGCCAACGCCGTGGAAGGCGTCGTAATGAACAATACCTGACCATGGCTCCGGCGGGATAAGGCGGGCGCATTCCGCCCCGCGTCCGGCCGCCGGCCCTCTCCCTCTGGGTTCCGCCGCTTTTGGGGGCCGGCCCCTGCGCGAAGGGCCGGCCTGATTGAAAAACGTGGATGGATGCCTATTCGGCGTCCATCCACGTTTTTTCTTTGCCTCTTCTCGGCCGGCTTTCCCCGCCTCAGCGCATGGTGCTGACAACCATTGCCACCAGGCTGATGATCTCCGCCTGCTCCTCCGGCCTCAGCGGGGCGATCAGGTCGCGCAGCGCTTGCTCCGGGTCTTCGTAAAATTCCAGCTTGCGGTATTCGCGGTCAAAATTCAGCAGGTCCATCGGCCGGATTTGGAAAGCGCGGGCGAGCTTGGCCACGCTTTCCATGGTGGGATTTCCTTTCATGGCCTCAATCTGCCGGATGTTGGCAACGTTCATATCGGCCTTTTCAGCCAGTTCTTCTTGGCTCATTCCAAGCTCTTTGCGGATTCTTTTGATCCGCAGGCCGAGAAGACGGTTGATATCCATGAGAGGCTCCTCCCTACCAAATATGAATGCGTTATCACATTACCCGGTTTTGTAAGAAACCTCAACGATATAAAATCGAGGATATATAGTATGTTATATATTTCGAGAAATATTCGGATTTAATAGTGATTATCGCTTACGATCGTGATGGATTCCCACAGAGCAGACGGAGGAGCGGCAAGGCCTGGCCGCCTTTCCTTTTTCCCGCCGTGGGAGACGGCAGGGGGAGGGCATGCGAAAAGAATCGGCTCTTCTGCCGGCAAGGGGGCTCCGATCTGCGCTGGCTTGCGCATGGCATGGTCAGTGGGGGGGAGCCGCTGCGGGAAAAAGCCCCTGGGGATTGATTGACGCATCGGCCGATACACAAACCCCGACACGCAAATCAATGGTAAAATAGATAAACAATAACAAATAATCGCTTTCCCAGCGATTCCCCCCTGCCCGCGCCGGCTTCGGCCTCCTCTGTCGCCTCGCCGGGGCAGGCGGCAGAGCTTGCGAGCGAGGTGGTCCGGCCGGTGAACCGGAGCGGGCCAAGCGGGGACTCCCGGCCCCCGGAGAGCTTATAGAGGGCTGGACGAATTCGTCAGGCCACCGGGCCAATATTTTGAAGGAAAGCCGCCGGTGTAGCGGGGCCGTCTGCTATGAAAGCGGCGGCTGCTATTATGGGGGGCAGGCCTTTGCGGGATAAGCCAATATAAAGGAAGCCGGCGGATCTTCCGATCCGCCGGCTTCCTTCCTCTGCCCGCTTATGAAGAACCGCCTGCTTACCGCGGCCTTGGATTCCCGGCTTTCT
>CAJFQI010000058.1 GCA_904419005.1 Candidatus Avimonas faecium
ATCCATTCAATAATATTGAATACCCTAATGCATCAAGAATAAGGCTGAAAGACATTTTAGAGCATGACGTTAATACCAAAATTCCACGATACGTTTATAACAGAATAAATGGTAAATACAGAGATAAGCCTATCATCTCAGATCCAGAAGACGATGACTTAGCTCCAACATGCGTGGCCCATTATGCGAAAGATAAGGGTACAAGACTGGTGAAAGATGGGAACAATATAAGACCTTATACTGTTAGAGAATATGCCAGGCTACAAGGGTTCCCAGATTGGTTTAAGTTTGAAGGGACAGATAATGATGCATATCGCCAAATAGGAAATGCCGTCCCTGTCCCAATGGGATATTAGATTGGCACACAAATTAGAAGATATTTTAAACAATGAAATATTTATTTCATATAAAACTGGGAGGATTAATTAATGTGGTTCATTTTTCTTGTATCGTGTATTGTCGTAGCCCTAGCAGCTCTTCTTGTAATTTGGATTGGCAGTAAAATTTTCCAATCAATAGAGCGAAAAGATAAGCTGCTTGAGATTGAAACCGAAACATATAAGGAAGTAAAAAATAGGTTGAAAAAAGAGATTAGTAGAGAAGATAAGGAGTAGAGAAATTGAGAATTGGAAAACAAATTTTGATTGCGGTAGTAATTGTTATTGCTCTTATTGGCGGTGGCATTACGGTGATATCCCTTGAATCTGTAGGACAGGGAGAAGTCGGTGTCGTTTGGACAATGGCGGATGGAGTTCGGGAAGAGGTGCTGAATCCTGGCATTCATTTTGTAAGTCCCATGGCTAAAGTAAAAACGTATCCTGTATCTCAGCAACAGCTTGTACTTAGCAATAATCCCAGTGATTATAACTCTAAAGAACATGCTGATTGGCATGTAGATGCTCCAGCAGATGGCGGCATGGTCAAGCTCAATATGACGATCAACTATAATTTTATGGCTGATAGAGTCGTAGAGCTGTATACCCGTTTTAATGGGATGGATGGGGATACGATTGTCGATAATATGGTACAGAATTCAATCATCGCCTATATCAAGGAAGTGACACCCCAGTTTACAGTTATGGACATTTACAGCGATCAGAGAGCCGAAGTAAGCAAGACGATCACAGATTATCTTAACAGCAAATTGAATGATGAATATGGTATTAATATTTCTTCTGCATTAATCATTGATGTTCAGCTAGACGATACGTTGATGGCCAAAGTACAGGCAAAGGAACAGGCAAAACAGGATGCTGAAAAGGCTGAATTAGATAAGCAGACTGCCATTGCTCAGGGAGAAGCTGATAAGGCTAGGGCCGAAGCTGACGCTGAAGTAAAGAGAATCCAGGCTGAAGCAGAAGCAGAGCAGACAAGAATTGCTGCCGAAGCTGAAGCGTATGCAAATAATACGGTCAACAGTTCTATTACTGACAATCTGATCAGAATGAAGGAAGCTGAAGCGCGGATGGAACATGGATGGGTTGTTGTAGAAGGTGGCGGAGCAGTTGTCGTCGATGGTGTAGATACAAGTAGTAATAGCTCCAGTGTAGCAAATACAGCAAATAACGAGGATGCTGCAGCTTCAACTGAACTAACTGAGTCAGCAGAATAATTATAGACTATATACAGTGTCAAAGCTGTATATAGTATTCGACAAACATAATATAGTGCAGGAATAGGAGAGGAGGATATTTTATCTTGAAAAGGAGAAATCCATCTTATGAGAGAGATACAAAATATAAGCAGAAATTGAAAAGACTATATGAGTATACAAAAAATAATTATCCTTCTGCCTGTTTTCCTGTAAACCAAGATGGATATTATGATCCTGAGAATCCAGTTTATTATAAGAGGTTTTATCTCAGCAAAAGCGGAAGAGGATGTTTTACATCGTATTATAAACGTCAGGCAAATAAAGCTGTAAGAAGGTATAAGGGTTATATATCGAAAGGCTGCAATTATAAAAAAATATTCGAATATGCGTGGAGTGTATACTAATCATTTTTCAACGATTTTCGTAAAGTCAGGAAAATGGGAAAGTGGAGGGGAAACAGAGAATGTATATTTATGAAGGACATATGGGCGGGTTATATTCTTCGGATGAACTTTTGGATTATGAGGATCTATATTGTGAAACTTGTGGCGATTCTGATACATACATTGGTTATGCTGAGACAAAAGAGGAGGCCTGGAATTTATTAAAAGATGATGTTGATATTGATGGCTCTGGCGGGTGGGACTATGAGTATGTAAAAGGCTTTATCAAAGCGAATTTTGAGGACGGGGTCATCCGCGAAATCGCCAAAGCTTTCCAGGATGGGGACCTCGCCGGGAACCCTGGGGCGCCGCAGAGCACTCTGGCTGTAGCCGCCGTAGTCATGGACCATTACCCGGAAACGCAGGATTGGCTCAACCTGGATTACGCCCCAGGGGACAGCAGCTGGGCCGTTGACGTGGAGCCGGGAGAGGGCACGGGCAACATCCTGGGCATCCTGGCTAACTCGGTAAACCCCGACGGGCAGGGGGAAGAATGCTCGCTGGGCTATAACGCCGGGTGGACCGACGCCTGGATTGAGGTGGCTGACGTGCTCGGCGGCTATGAGCTGCCCAGGGACGCGCAGGGGAATGAGCACCTCTTGGATCTGCCGGAAGGCACCTCCCACGATTTGTACCTGAACGCGCGCTTCCGGAAGATGGTATTGAGCAACTGCTCTATGCTGCTTACAAACAACTATACGCCGCTTATCGGCGACACGGGGACGACGGCGGAACCGGATAGGTCGATCCTGAACAAGGACCTGCTGCTGAAGGCGTACAATAACCTCATCGAGCAGGACCCCGCAGGCGCGGCGGACGGCGACTACGACATCCTGGCGCAGACGCTGTATCTGCTCAACGGCAAAACCACCGCCAACCTGCATACGGACATTTTCACGGCGGACCCGAACGCGGTGTCTGCGAAAATCCAGTCGGTGATTGATGAAAAAGGCGAATTGGATCTCGGCTCGGAGAACCTGGCCGCTTTCGGCCTGGGCATCCTGCGGGATGGGAGCGACCAGACCGCGTCAATCTACCGCGGTTCGGAATACTTTTTCCCGGAACTCCCGGTTGTGTATGGCAATGGCGCTACCCGTGACGATTACAGCACCTTGGAGCAGATCAATCCGAACGGGCAGGAGGGCGCTACGGCAACCTACACGTTTGATTTTGACGCCTCCGCGAAGGAGAGCTACCAGCTGTATCTCCAGATTCACGCCGTCCCGGGCAGCTGGGGCGTTTGGGGCGTGTACCTGAACGGCGAAAAAATCCGCACCGTCGATTTCGGCAGCGCCGACTACGACGCCGGAATCAATCTGATTCGGGTGGCCGACGGTCTGGATTCCCTCCGGCAGGGCGAAAACGAGCTGCAATTTGTCTGCGAGGGCGGAGCCGGCAACTGGAAGATGGGGCTTTATAACCTCTACCTCTTGAAGTCCGGCGAAGAAATGCCGCCGCTAGTGACCAAATCCGATACGACGCAGCGCGCACTGTGGATGTATTACGGCTCGGCCGGCAGCAGCCATGGACACGCCGACCCCCTCAACCTCGGCTACATTGCTTACGATCTTGACCTAATGCCCGACCTTGGCTATCCCAATACGGCCGGCGGAAGCGACATGATCAAGACGTTCAACAACAGCAATATGGCCCACAATACCGTCAGCTTCAGCACAGCCACCAGCTCCTTCCCGTATTACGCGCATTTCCGCAATTACGGGCTTATTTCCCGGTTTGACGGCGGGGATTATGTGCAGGTGATGAACGCGTACACGCCCGGCGTCATCAACAGCGGCATCCAGTATGCCGACCAGTTTGACCGCACGGCGGCGCTGATCCAAATCGATGAGGAGAACTCCTACATTATCGATTTGTTCCGGGTGGTTGGCAAAAATCCGGACAGCGAGTACCAATACAATTTCCATACCACGCAGATTGATAAATCCAATACGCAGCTCAGCGGCCTCACCCAGGGCGACGCCGTGGAGCGGCAGGGCGGATACACGGCGGAGACGCTGCAGAATATTTACGAATATGCTGTAGACGGCGGCTCGTTCAGCGTGGACTGGAATGTAAAAGACCCCTGGAATGTTTATGGGAACGGAAAAGGCGCAACCACCGACGTGCACATGAAGGTCACCATGCTGGGGGCGGAGGATTATACCAGCGTCATGCTGGGCGAGATGGTTCCCCCACAGAATAATGGGAGCGGCATCAACGACCTGCCGATCCTTATGGTGACCGCCAAGGGGGCGACTACGTTCACTTCGGTCATGGAAGCTTACCAATCCCAGAGCAACATCGCTTCCATTGAGCAGCTCCCTGTCACCGCAAACGGCCAGCCGGCGGATGACGCTGTGGTCCGCGCCGTCAAGGTGACCCTGACAAACGGGCGTGTGGACTATATCGTCAATTCCATGGATACGGAAACCCTTTATAACGTAGCCGGCAAATTTGATTTCCAGGGCTTCTTCGGGGTTTATACCGAAGAGGACGGCCAGCTTTCCCGTTCCTATCTTCTGGACGGGACGCAGCTGGGCGACCAGCAGGCGGACCCGGCCGTCACGGGTACGGTAGAAGGCATGACCACCGCGCTTTCCACAGACAACTACATCGCCATCGTTACGGAGGACGATGTGGACGTGGAAGACCTGGTCGGGAGATATATTTTTGTGGACAATAAGGACGTCCGTATGCAGAATGGGGCCGGTACGCAGGATCCCAGCGGCTATGACAACAGCAAGAGCGGGTATTATGCGTATAACGCGGTATATGAGATCCTGGGGGCGGAAAAACAGCCGGACGGCAGCATCCGCCTGGATATCGGCGATCTTTCGCCGGTGCGCGGCATCAGCGACGACGGCCAGGAGACGATCCTCAACTTTAATGTCGGCGCTTCCTTCCGGATCCCGCTGAGCGTTTCCACCGACCTTCGTATACCGACGGAACCCACGGAACCCACGGAGCCGGCGGAACCCACGGATCCGACGGAACCCACGGATCCGACGGAACCCACGGATCCGACGGAACCCACGGAACCCACGGATCCGACAGAGCCGACGGAACCTGCGGAGCCCACGGAACCGGCATCGGAATCGCCCGGAACTGGTTATGCACCAACGGACCGGATGGCTGTTCTTTCGCTGCTTCTGTCAGCCGCCGTGATCTATACGGCAATGACGTTCCGGCGCAGGAAATTCGCAAAATAGCTTTCAAACACAGGTAAAACCAATCTGAAAAGGAGGAAACGGACACCCGGTTAGAGATGGGCGTCCGTTTCCTCCTTGCCTCTTTCCCCGGCGAGGCCTGGTATGAACCATATGCTGAACCATGTGCCGACGAGCACGGCCATGCCGAAGAAAATTGTCCGGGAAATACCGGCGGACCCGAAAAAAGCGCCGGGATCCCGATGGGTTGACCGGCCAATCCGCATGGCCGCCTACCGCTGGGTATCCACGGAAAAGAGGGCCGGGAAAGCGCTTGGAAAGCCCAAAAATGGATACCGAACGGATTTTGCTCAATCCCCATTGGCAGATGAAGAAAATGGCAGGGAAGTGCCGGGATAACAGGAGAATTGCCAAAAAAGGACCAATCCATGGCTGAAACATGCTGTATCTCGGTAAAGAACGTTAGGAATACCGCTTATAAAGGCGCAGGGCTTTGTCAAAATAGGCGCGCACGTTCCCCTTTTCCTCTGGCTTGGCGGTTTTTTCCGCCTGCCGGTAGATGGCTTCGAGCGCCTCTGCCTGCTCCATCGGTGGATTCATCGTCAGCCATTCGGACGGAACCCAGTTTTCCGCAATATCGTAGGCAACCGACGAATTGTACGGCTTGCCGTCTTTGTCCAGCATGTCTACGTTGCCAACCGTGGCGATATCCAACGTCATCTGGAGCCGTTGGACCGCACCGTCCAAGGCGCTCCGGCCATTTTTAGCGGTTACGCCCAGCATACGGCGGAATTCATGGGTGCCGAGACCCCGGCCTTCCTTTTTCAGCAGGTTCCAAAAATCCCATTCGTACTGGCTGAGCTTTCCGGCGCGGTGCCGTTCCTCCATCGTGGACCGGGGGTGGAAGGCGTCCCGAAAGATGGAGTAAAAGCGGGGGGCGATATAGCCTTTTTTTCCGCCATAAAAGGCGCCGTGCGCCAGCCGTTTGTCCTGCGCCGCCCGTTCCTTCCAAAACCAGGGATCCAGTTCCGGATCCCCGCACCAAACTTGGCTTTCCGGCACAATGTTGACTGTAAACGGCCCGAGGAAGCCGAGCTCCTCCACCTTTTCCACAAAATCGTCAAAGGTCATTCGTTCCATGCTTCGCCTCCTTCGCAATTTTTGATACGGCAAGGCTTTATCAATATTGGCTTAAGCGTACTCTTTTTACAGGGAAATTACAAGAGGATATTTATAGAAAGCCTGGAAAAATGGGCGCGGTTCTTTTGCAGGCCTGCAGCGCCAAACATGGGCGCTGCGCGGGAACAGCTCTTGACAAAGAGAAAAAACAGCTTTATAATCATCTTTTGTATAAAGGTATAAAGGCGTTTGACGGGAACGAACCGTCTTTGGCGCGGACAGAGAGCGGGCCCCACGGCTGGAAGGGCGCGCACGCGGAACCAGGACGGAGGCCCTCCCCGAGCCCCGCTGCGATGAACGGCGGCGTATCCCGCGTTAAGGGGTTTAAGCGGCGCGGCCTCGGCCTGCGCAATTTGGGTGGTACCACGGAGCTTCCGTCCCATTGCGGACGGGGGCTTTTTTGTATGTATGAAGGAGGACGCCCTAGCGGGGAAAGGACGGTGAAGGTATGCGGCTTGCGGTTTCGGACCGGGTCGCCGGTCTCTCCAGGATATGGAGCGACGCAAAATACAATTTTGCTTACTGGCACACCCGGCAGGGGCTGGATTGGGACAAAGCTTATCTGGAATTCCTGGAGATGGTCATCCGGGAAGAGGATCCGCTGCGGTATTATGCCCTGCTGATGCGTTTTATCAACCTTCTGGGGAATGGGCACACCTACGTCACCATGCCGGAAACGCTCCGCCCGGAATACGCCGTGCCCTTTTATACCACGTTTGTGGAGGGAAAGCACCGCCTGTCCGCCGTCCCGGAGCGCTGTGCCGATCTGCTGTATGCGGAGATCCTGGCCGTGGACGGGCTTCCTATTGACGAATATATCCAGGAGTACATTGCACCCTATGTGTATTGCCGCAACCCCAAGGGACGTTTTTTTCACGGCGCGCTGGGCTATGTCATCGGCTGCTACGGGGAGGGGGCTATACAGGTTGCGACGGATCAAGGCGTCCTGACGGTGGAAAAAGGCGCAGGCGGGAAGAACGAAAAAATGGCGGAGCGTCCCGCCCGCTTTACCATAGGAGAAGCCGGAGAATGGGTGCGCGTTTGCCAATACGACGACCTGCTTTCTATCTATAAAACCGGCGACAACCTCGCCGTCATCCGCATAGCGACCTTCGCGGATGGGGCCCTGCCCTCTCTTTTGTATCAGCATATCCCGGCCGTGCAGGACTGCCGCGGTTTTGTGCTGGACGTTACCGGGAACAGCGGCGGGAGCAGCCGCAACGCATCCGCCGCGGCGCAGCTCTTTTTTGAAGGCCCCTTTTCCGAGGGACGCATTTGGACACGGCAGCATCTTGCGGAGCCCCAAGCCTCGGGAAGCTACCGCGACCTCGCTACCTTGGACCGCAGCGACCCACGGGAAAACCGTATTTACGAGACATGCAGGGGGATTTCCCTGATAGACGTGACGGAGCCGGCTCAATATCCCGGCTGCCCCGTCTTCCTCCCACAGCCGGCGGTGGTTTTGGCCGACCGCCTGACGGCCAGTGCTGCCGAATCGTTTTTAATCAATATGAAGCATCGCGGGCGGGCGGTGCTGGTCGGCGAGCGAAGCTATGGCTCCAACGGGATGCCGCTTTCCGGGCAATTGCCAGGGGGCGGGCGTTACGCGGTCTGCACCCAGGTGTGCCTAACGGAGGACGGGACTGTGTATGAAGACGTGGGGATCCCGCCGGACAAGGAGGTGGCCGTCACGATGCAGGATTACCGAAACGGGTACGACCGGATCCTGGCGGAAGGGCTGGAATCGCTCCGGCAGCTTTGCTGACAGCGGCCCCTTTGCCGGAGGCCGAAATGAAACATAGCACAGAATAGAAAACGAAAGGGACGGATGAACCATGAAGTGGACAGGACTCAACGAACTGCGGGAGAAATACCTCTCCTTTTTTGAAAGCAAGGGGCACCTGCGGCTGCCGAGCTTTTCGCTCGTGCCGCAGAATGACAAATCCCTGCTGCTGATCAACTCGGGCATGGCGCCGATGAAGAAGTATTTTACCGGCGAGGTGACCCCGCCCCGCAAGCGGGTCACCACCTGCCAGAAGTGCGTGCGCACCCCGGATATTGAGCGGGTGGGCAAAACCGCCCGCCACGGCACCTATTTTGAGATGCTGGGCAATTTCAGCTTCGGCGACTATTTCAAGCATGAGGCGACCGCCTGGGCTTGGGAGTTCTGCACCAAGGTGCTGGAGCTGCCGGCGGACCGCATCTGGATCAGCATCTACCAGGACGACGACGAGGCGTTCGCCATCTGGACCAAGGAGGTCGGCGTGCCGGCCGACCACATCGTCCGCCTGGGCAAGGAGGACAATTTCTGGGAGCATGGCAGCGGCCCCTGCGGCCCCTGCTCCGAGCTGTATTTTGATCGGGGTGAGAAGTACGGCTGCGGTTCGCCGACCTGCGGCGTAGGCTGCGACTGCGACCGGTACGTCGAGTTCTGGAACCTGGTGTTCACCCAGTTTGACAACGACGGCAACGGGAATTACACCCCGCTGGACCACCCGAACATTGACACCGGCATGGGGCTGGAGCGCCTGGCCTGCATCATGCAGGGGGTGGACAACCTGTTTGAGGTGGACACCGTCCAGAATATCATGAAGCATGTCGGCCGCCTTGCCGGCGTGACCTACGGCCAGGACGAAAAAACCGACGTCTCCCTGCGGGTAGTGACCGACCACATCCGCTCCACCACCTTTATGATCGGGGACGGCGTCATGCCCTCCAACGAGGGACGCGGCTACGTCGTGCGCCGCCTGCTCCGCCGTGCGGCGCGGCACGGACGGCTGCTCGGCATCCATGAGCCCTTCCTGTACGAGGTCTGTGATACCGTCATTGCGGAAAACCGCGGCGCGTATCCGGAGCTGGAGGAGAAAAAGGCCTTCATTAAGAAGCTGATCCATGTCGAGGAGGAATCCTTCGGCAAAACCATCGACAGCGGCCTGGCCGTGCTTGACGAGATGCTGGCCGGCCTTCAGGGGGACACCCTTTCCGGCGCGGACGCGTTCAAGCTGTACGATACCTACGGCTTCCCGATTGACCTGACCAAGGACATCCTTGAGGAAAAAGGCGTCGCCGTGGACGAGGAGGAGTTCGCCCGGCTGATGACCGAGCAGCGCGCCCGGGCCCGCGCCGCCCGCAAGAACGCGGGGGCCGACGCCTGGAAGAACAACGCGGGGATTATGGCGGAGCTGGAGCCGGGACGCTTCGTGGGCTACGACACCCTCCGCTGCCCGGCCAAGGTGACGGCCATCATCCGGGACGACGAGCTGGTTGACGGCGTGTCCGAGGGGGAGGAAGCCGTGCTGGTGCTTGATACAACCCCCTTCTATGCGGAAAGCGGCGGCCAGGTCGGCGACATCGGCGCGATTACCAGCGACGGCGCCTCCTTTGACGTGCGGGATACCGTGAAATCGGCGAACGGTGTGATCCTCCATACCGGCGTGCAGACGCGGGGGGAAATCCGCGTGGGCGACGTCGTGGTCGCCGCCGTAAACGAGGAGGAGCGCCGCGCCACCATGCGCAACCATACGGCCGCCCATCTGCTCCAGGCCGCCCTGCGGGAGGTGCTGGGCTCCCATGTCGAGCAGGCGGGCCAGCTGGTCAACGCCAAGCGGATGCGGTTCGACTTTACCCATTTCTCCGCGCTTACGCCGGAGGAACTGTCTGCGGTGGAATCCCTGGTCAACCAGTGGGTATTGGCGGCCCTTCCCGCGGATATCCGGGAGATGCCGATTGACGAGGCCAAAAAGCTGGGGGCCATGGCGCTGTTTGGGGAGAAATACGGCGATATCGTCCGGGTTGTCCGGATGGGCAGTACCGAGGACGGCACCTGCGTTTCCACCGAGCTTTGCGGCGGCACCCATGTGGACAATACGGCGAAGCTCGGCCTGTTCCGGATCGTGTCGGAGAGCTCGGTCGCCGCGGGTGTGCGCCGGATTGAGGCCGTGACCGGCGCCAATGTATTGGAGCTGCTCAACGAGTACCGCAGCCTGCTGACGCAGGCCGCCGACGCGCTGCGGGTCGGCAATGTCGATGAGGTTCCTCACCGCGCCGTTCAGCTTGCCGGCGAACTCAAGGATTCGCAGCGGGAGCTGCAGGCCCTGAAATCCAAAGTGGCGGCGAGTAAAGTGGAAGGCCTGTTCAGCAGCGCGAAGGAGGTCGAAGGCATCAAGGTGGTCGCCGCCGCCTTTACCGGCACCGGCAGCGACGCCGTGCGGGCCATGTGCGACCGCTGCCGGGACGCCAACATCCCGAATGTCGTGGCGGTGCTGGCCGGGATCCAGGAGGACGCCGGTTCGGTTTCCTTTGCCTGCTACTGCGGCCCCGAGGCAGTGGCCAAGGGCGCGCACGCGGGCAATATTGTGCGGGAGGTCGCCAAGCTCTGCGGCGGCAAAGGCGGCGGCCGCCCCGATTCCGCAATGGGCGGCGGTAAAGATCTTGGCAAGGTGGACGACGCGATCAACGCGGTTGACGATATTCTTGCCTCGCTGCTGGCGGCCAAGAAATAAAAGGCGGCGGATTTGGCTGTACCGATGATTCCCTTTACAGTTGCCGTATCGCGGGGATACCCGGCGGCAGCATCCTGCAAGAAAGGCGGAATGAACGATGAGCGACTGTGTTTTCTGCAAAATCCTGGCGGGGGAGATCCCGTCCAAAAAGGCCTATGAGGACGATCAGGTTCTGGCATTTTACGATATCGAGCCCAAAGCGCCGGTGCATATCCTGGTGATCCCCAAGCAGCATCTTTCGGGGGCGGCGGCGGTGACGGCCGAAAACAGCGCCGTCGTGGCCCATATCTTTGAGGTGATCGCCCGCCTGACCAAGGAGCTGGGGCTGGCCGATTACCGGGTGGTGACCAACAACGGCCCTGACGCGGGCCAGACGGTGCCCCATCTGCACTTCCACATCCTGGCCGGCGGAAAGCTGGGAGGAATGGCCTGACCGCCGCCTCGGCCCAACCCAGATCGTGCGAAAGGACGATCCCTTCATGACCTATATTATCCTTGACCTTGAGTGGAACGGCGCCTATACCCGCAAGGTCCACGGCTTTTTCAACGAGATCATTGAGATCGGCGCCGTAAAGATGGACGACCGGCTTCAGCAGGCAGATACCTTCCATGCGGTGATCCGGCCGGTAGTCAGCCGGAAGCTGTCCACGCTGGTGCATGACCTTACCGGGATTGAGCAGGAGGAGCTGGAGGACGGAGGCTCCTTTCCCCAGGCGGTTTCCCGGCTGCGCAAATGGATAGCCGACCCGGAGGCGGTCGTGATGACCTGGAGCACCACTGACCTGATGGTGCTGCTGGAAAACTGCCGCTATTTCCTAAAGGAAGAACGGATCCCCTTCATGCGGCGCTATGCCGACCTGCAGGCGTACTGCCAGGGCCGGCTGGATTACGGCACCGCCCAGCAGATGGGGCTGAGCAAGGCGTGCGAGCTCCTCGGCGTTCCGGAAGAAGGGATGGACCTGCATCGTGCGCTTGACGACAGCCTCCTTGCCGGCCGCGTTTTTTCCCGCGTATTTGAGCGGGAATCCTTTGCCGGGTCGGTGCATGAGGCAGATGAGGAATTCTATGCCCGGCTGACCTTCAAAACCGTCATTGTCAGCGACATCAACGACGCCCATGTCAACCCGAGCGATCTCCAGTTCCATTGCCCGGAATGCGGCCGCCCCATGCGCCGCAAGGGGGATTGGAAGTTCCGTTCCCGCGCCTTCTGCGCGGAATTTGCCTGCCGCGGCTGCGAAAAAAAGTACGCGGCCCGGGTGCAGGTCAAGCTGAAGTACGACGGGCCGGTCACCAAGCGGAAGCTGGCCCCCAAAGCCGCGGAGCCTCCGCCGGAGGAGGGGTCAGAGCAAGCGCTCGCCCCGGCTCCCAAGGGCTGAAGCAGCTGTACCCTTGTCTATATACAAAGCTTGTGCAACCACGCCAAGAAGCGGCCGCCCCTTTAAGCAGGGCGGCCGCTTCTTTAGCTGCTTTTCTGCCGGCTTGCCTCCGGAGAGGGGAAAGCGCCGGCTATTTCATGATCTGTTTGGCCAAATGGTACTTGCCCCGGAAGGGTGGGTAGCGCAGGGGGATATCCAGCCGATTGGATTTTTTCACGATGCTCTTCAAATGGGAGAAGGTGTCAAACCCATATTTCCCGTGGTATTGCCCCATCCCGCTTTCGCCCACGCCTCCGAAGGGCAGGCGGGTGGAAACCAGATGCATCAGCGTGTCGTTGACGCAGCCGCCGCCGAAGGAAATCCCCCGGAGCACGCGCCTCTCCACCGCACGGTCGTTGGTGAACAGATAAAGCGCCAGCGGCTTTGGACGGCTGACCACCGCGTCAATGGCCTGGTCAAGCGAATCGTAGGGGATCACCGGCAGGATTGGGCCGAAAATTTCCTCCTGCATGACGGGGGAACCGAAATCCGCGCTGTCAAGCACCGTCGGCTCAATACGGCGGGTGCCGCTGTCGTAGCCGCCCCCAATATAGGCGTGCTGATCCTTCAGCAGGCCCAAAAGGCGGTAAAAATGCTTTTCATTGATGATGCAGGGATAATCCGGGCTGCTCAGCGGGGAAACGCCCCACAGCCGTTTGAGCTCCGTCCGCATGGCCTTGAGCAGGTCATCTCGGACGGCCCGGTCAACCAGCACATAATCGGGCGCAACGCAGGTCTGCCCGCTGTTGATCGTCTTGCCCCAGAGGATGCGGCGGGCCGCCAGGCGCAGGTTGGCGCTTTTGTCAACGATCACGGGGCTCTTGCCGCCGAGCTCCAGCGTCACAGGGGTGAGATGGCGGGCGGCAGCCTGCATCACGATTTTTCCCACCGCTGCGCTGCCGGTGAAAAAGATGGTGTCGAATTTCTGCTCAAGCAGGGCGGCGTTTTCTTCCCGTCCGCCCTCCACCACCGCGATGTATTCTTCCGGGAACAGCCCCCGCAGCAAAAGTGCAAGGATCCGCGCCGTATGGGGGGCATAGGCGGACGGCTTGACCACCGCGCAGTTGCCGGCCGCTATGGCGGCAATCAGCGGGTTTAAGGTGAGCTGGACCGGGTAGTTCCAGGGCGACATGATCAGCGCGACGCCGTATGGCTCCGGCTGCACCCAGCCGCTCGCGGGGAAGTGCAGGATGGACAGGGGGACCCTGCGCGGCGCCGCCCATTTTTCCACATGGCGGATGGCGGTGGCAAGTTCCTCATGCACCATGCCTATCTCGGTCGTATATGCCTCAAAGGCGGATTTATTGAGATCGGCCTTGAGGGCGAGCAGCAGCTCCGGTTCCCGCTCGGACAACGCGGCCTTCAGACGGCAGAGCTGCCGGCGGCGGAACGCGGGGGAGAGCGTCCGCCCTGTGCGGAAATACGCGCGCTGGCTATCCACAAACCGCTGCAAATCCGAATATTTCATCAAGGCACATCCCCTTCAAAAGGCAGGTTTCTTCTCCGTGACAAGCGCCCTGGCCTCCCGCTGCCTGGCTTGTCCGGCCGGATTCGCCGTCCTATAAGAGCCCAACCGGCGGCTTCATGCTAGTCCGCTTTGTCAGCAGAAATCGTATTCTTATTATACCAGCCTCCCGCCGAAAGAACACCAACAAATTGTAAACATTTGCAGGATGTCCCGCGGGTTGCCATGGTGAAGCGGGGCGGTTGTATCCATCGGCGCTGCTTCCTCCGCATGGCCGATGTTAGTGGAGGAATGGGCTCAGTCGCTGCGGTGTCCGATCCTGCGGGTCAACGGCGCGGATCCGGTGAAGGAAAATGTGGAGCGGATCCTGAATCGGATGCGCGAAGCGTTCCCTGCCGCTGTTCTTCCATGCCGAGCATTGGAAGGGTAAGCAGCAGAGGGTTGCTGTGAAAAATGCCTGGACGGGTCCCCCCGTTCAGGCATTTTTCCGGTTAAGCGAACGGTATGGTTTTGAACTTGGCGCCGCCTAGTTCTTCCTTACAATGAGCCAAACATCCTCCCCGGAAAAACCGCACCGCCGGTACAGCTTTTCCGGCTGGGAGGGATTGTCAGCCCGGCCGGAAACGGTGGCAAACCGCGCTTGCTTTTCCTTAATCCGGCAGAGCAGCTCCTTGACCAGCAGCGTCCCCACTCCTTGCCTCCGCCAAGCGGGAAGAACCTGTATCCATTCGAGCACCCCTTCCCGTGCTTCCTGGTCAAAGTCAGCAATTCCGCACCCGACCGCCGTATGTGTGCGGGTTTCATAGACGAAAATCCACAGATCCTCACAATACGCCGGCATTTGCGTATAGGAAAGCATCTGCGCTTCATCCACGGATAGGTCGGGATAGGACGAGTTGACGATTTGGACGATCTGCGGGATATCGGATAGTTCAGCCGTCTTTATGCAAAAGCCTTTCAGGGCCTCCCGCGGCGTATGGCCCAGATGGTGAATGAGCCGGAAGTAGGGCTCCGCGGCCTGTTCCGCCAGCACAGAAGCACTGTCGTCCGATTGGTGGACGATTTTAATGTTTTCCGGGACAGGCCCCTGCTTGCTTTTCCAATAGGGAAGCGACAGGGCCTGGCAGGGATTTTGCAGGTATTCCCGCAGCGTTACCATGATGCGCACCTTCTTGTCCATGGATCGTTCATTCCAAGCAGGGAAATAGGGAAGGGGCGCTGCAAAATCGCGATTTTGCACCGGAAAGCTGTGCTTAGGTTGGGCGGTTACTTCTCTGCCGCTTCCGCCGCCTGTGCGACGCCGCCGGCCGGTTTCTCCTCCCGCTCGGTCCCCAGGAAGGCCGGGATCTGTAAGCCGGCCATCTTGAAGGTTTCGCTCAGCGGAGGGATGGATTTCATCATGCTGGAAAGGAAGCCCGCCGTGGTTGAAGAGCCGTCCTTGCCGTTCATGCTGTCCCAAACCGTCACTTTGTCGATGTTCAGGTTCTTGACCGCTTCCACCTGGGTCTTGACCAGCTCTTCAATCTTGTCGGTCAGCATGAGCTGAACGGCGGAATCGGCGCTGCCGGCGGCTTTGATGATGTCCGCGAAACCGGCGGCCTGCTTGGACAGGATTTCCTGGATACCGCGGGCCTGGGCCTCCATCTTAGCATAGATGGCGTCCGCTTCACCCTTGGCCCGCCGGCGGGCCTGCTCGGCCTCGGCTTCGGCTTCGAGTTCCATGCGTTCCTTTTCAATCCGGGCCTTGACGATAACGTCGGCCTGCTGGGTAGCGAGCTCACGGTCGGCACGGGCCTGCTCGGCCAGCTGCTGGGCGGCGTAGGCCTCCTGCTGCGCCTTGGCTTCGGCGGTCTTTTCCGCGATCACCGCACGGCGGGTGGCATCGGCCTCCTGCTCCCGGCGGGTGGCGTCGGATTTCGCGATGTTGGCCTTGGAGGTATTTTCGCCATCCACAGCGGCGGCGTTGGCGGCGGCCACCGAGATGCGCTGGTCGCGCACGGCGTTGGCCTCACCAATCGAGCCTTCGCGGTTGCGCTCGGCCACGCTGATGCGGGCTTCGTTGATCGCCTTGGCGGCCGCCTCTTTGCCCAGCGCCTCTATGTAACCGGACTCGTCGCTGATATCGGTCACGTTGACGTTGATCAGGCGCAGGCCGATCTTCTTTAGCTCGGTTTCCACACAGCGGGAGACCGCCTCAAGGAATTTATCCCGGTCGGTGTTGATCTCCTCAATCTGCATGGTGGCGATGATCAGGCGCATCTGGCCGAAGATGATATCCTTAGCCAGCTCCTGGATCTCCTGCAGCTTCAGGCCGAGCAGGCGCTCCGCCGCGTTCTGCATCACGCCGGGCTCGGTCGAAATCCCCACGGTAAACCGGGCGGGCACGTCAATGCGGATATTCTGGCGGGAAAGGGCGCTCTTTAGATCAACGCTGATTGAAAGCGGCGTCAGGTCAAGGTACTCATACGCCTGGATGACCGGCACGATGAACGCCGCGCCGCCGTGGATGCATTTGGCGCTCCGGGCCGAACCATCCTTGTTTTGGCCGACCTTACCGTAGATGACCATGATCTTGTCGGAAGGGCAGCGGCGGAAGCGGGACATGAATACCAGGATCAGGCTGAACACCAGGATGACCGCGACAACCACCGCGATCAGCGCCGTGGGCGGGATGGAAGCGGCAAACAAGGGATGAAACATTCGTGGACACACTCCTTTAACTTAAAATTGGGGTTTGCTGGGGCCGCGCTTGGCTTGGAAGCCGGCGCTCTCGGTTCCCTTTCGCCCGGCGGCTTCCGGGAGGGACGGTTTAGGTCAGCGGGGTCACGATCAGGGTATGGCTGGAGGTGATGCCCGTCACCTTGACGGCTTCTCCGGTAGAGAGGTCCCGCTCGGGGCAGAGGGCATCAAGCTCCAGGAACCGGTCCTGCACCGTCAGCGTCACCTTGCCCTTGCCGCCGCGGGGGATGGGGATGTAGACCTCGCCGGTCAGGCCGACGGCGTTTTCCAGATCGAGGTTGCCGCTTTGCTGCAGCTTCAGGGAGAAGCGGAGCGCGACGGCGACCAGGATCATGGCCGCCAGACCGGCGATGACCGCCAGGACGGACGAGAGGATGGGGCCTGCGCCCATATCAAGCGCCGCCACGCCCACCCAGCCGCAGATAGCCAGGAAAGCGACCACGCCCCGCACCGTCAGGATGCGCAGGCCGGCCTCATGCGCAGGGCCGGGATCGTAGGGCGCGTCGTGCTCGGGGACGAAGCTGCCGTCCGCGTCTATCTCGGAGGAGATGTCGCCGCCGGACGCGTCCATATCCGCGGACAGGTCGGCATCGCCGCCGGCGTCGCCGGAGACGTCTGCGTCGTGGTTCCCCCCAACGCCGAACAGCAGCAGGATGATCTGGAGCACGAGGATGATGGTTGAGGGGATCGCCAGGACATAGAACACCTGCTGTATTGTGGATAACGCGTTCCACCATTCAATCAAGGGAAATCCCTCCTTTTCTTTGCCGCCCGCCTTTCAGCGGGGAGGCGGATAGGCAAACGTATGCGCATACGGCTTTCACCGGGACAGGGGCCCCTGCCCGGGAGAAGGGCTCAGCCGTTATCCGGCGGGAACGGCCCGCTCAAAAATCGCTTCGGCCTGCTGCATCAGCATGGCGGCGGCCATATTCATCAGCATGATCGACAGGGCGGTTTTCAGGCGTTCCGCTGCGTCGGGTACGGGGCCCTCGTAACCCTCAAGTCGCGATTCAATGAGGGTTACGATGGACTCGTGCGTGATCTTGTCGCAGTCGGAGAGCTCAAACAGCATGGCGCACAGGAGGCTGTACAGCTTGGGCTCGGGGATGATGTCGTCCTCCCGGCTGTCTACGCTGCCGTTGAGGTAACGCAGCAGCCGGACGATCTTTTCCAGCCGCATCGCCGGGCGGAGCAGGTTGATCAAAAGGATGCGGGACACCTGCACTTCACTGTACCGTTTGTTCACGGGGCTGGACACCCATCCCCGCTTTACCCAGTTCTGGATCGTGCTGGCCCCCAGCCCCGTCATTTCGGTAACCTGGGAGAGCAGCAGCCCGCCGCCGGAAACGGCGAAGATCGGGGACAGGGAGGCAAAAGCGTCCTCTGGGGCTTCTCTTGTGACCGGCAGGGTGGTGCCGGGCAGATATTCCAACATAAGGGCCCTCCTTTCTCTGGGGTTTGTACGCGGTCCGCCGGCCTTTGCGGATTCCCTTGGATCGCAGCGGGAACCGGGGGATGCGTTCAAGCGATCTTTTCTTAAGTTCGATAATATTATACCATACGTTCATGTGAACTTCAAAGGGCAGCAGGGGATGGAAATACCGCGGAGAAGATATGCGGTCGAGAATATATTGGATTATCCTGAGAATCCTCTTGAATTCTTTCATTTTCGCCCGTTATCTTTGATTATCTAAAAGATGAATCCCGCGGGATAGAAGCTGGGGAATCTTGTCGGATACGCGCACCGCTCTGAAAAAAACAGGGAGGGTTTTGTCGGAACCTACGGAAAGCGGCAAATCGGGTTTTATTCCTTTACTTTAGTAATAAGATAGTATACAATAGAGGGGTCTCAACCGGCGCCATCGGCGTCATGGCTTGGGGGCGGCAACATATCTTGCCAATCTGAAGATATGTTGCCGGCAGAGAGGAAATGCCTTGCGGGAATCCGCAGGGCGGACGCTATGAGAAAAGAGGGTTGGAAGGCTGTCCTTTTCCGAAAAGACGCGTTTCCAGGGAGGCGGAACTTCCCGGAAGACGTTTTCGGCAGGACGGCTTTCCGCGTGAGGAAAGGATGGGCTATATGAAGAGAACGCTGGCGGCCGTGCTGGCGCTGCTGATGGCGGCGCTGCTTTTGAGCGGGTGCGCGAAAAAAGATGTGGAATATGTGGTGCTGGACGAGGCGCTGTCCGACGAGCAGTATGCCATCGGCTTCCGTAAGGAGGATCAGGCGCTGCGGGATGAAGTGCAGCGGATCCTCTGCGAAATGAAAGCGGACGGCACCGCGGGGGAAATCGCCGTAAAATGGTTCGGCGAAGATACCTCAATCATCCCGGACAGCGTGCCGGAATCCACCGCGACCGACGATTCCCTGCAAAAGATCAAGGATAAGGGCACCTTTATCCTCGGGCTGGACGATTCCTTCCCGCCGATGGGCTACCGTGACGAAAACAACGACATCGTAGGCTACGACATTGATCTGGCGACCGAGGTCTGCAAGCGCATGGGCGTGGAGCTGAAGCTGCAGCCCGTCGTGTGGGATTATAAGGAAACCGAGCTCGAGCAGGGGAATATTGACTGCATCTGGAACGGCATGAGCATTGACCCCGAGCGGGAGGAAAAGCTCTGCCTAAGCGAGCCGTATATGGAAAACCGGCAGGTGGTCGTCACCCTGAAGAATAAGGGGATTGAAACGGTCGCCGACCTCAAAGACAAAGTGGTGGCTTTGCAGCAGGGCTCTACGGCAGCCGGCGCGCTGGACGGCCGCGAGGACATCAAGAGCGTGATCAGCGGGGGCGAGCCGGTCCTTGTGGAAGACAACGTTCTTGCAATGTACGAGCTGCAGCAGGGGACCAGCGATGCGGTCATTATGGATGAAGTGGTGGCCCGGTATTACATTTCCCACCTGACCGAGCTGTCGCAGAAAGCGGACAGCGCCGGGGAAGAGGGATAACAGGACGCAGCGGCGGGGCCGCTGCGCCTCCGCCGGCCGCACATCCTGCGGCCGGCGGCTGTGCATGCCCGCCCGAATCCGGGCGAACGAAAGCAGACACAGGGCCGGTTTTTCCGGCCCCGTGTTTGTTCTTTGTGCGTACATCGCAGGCCGGCCGCCCGGCGGCGGAAAGTACCGGCTGCCGGAGCCGGAGCAAAGAGAGAGGTTGTTATGCTGGACGATATTGTAAGCATCCTTCCGCAGATGATGGAGCCGCTGCTGGTCACAGTGACGCTATTTGCCTTTACCCTGCTGTTTTCGCTTCCTCTGGGACTGCTCGTCGCCTTCGGGCGGATGTCCCGGATCCGGCCCATCCGCTGGATCATGCAGGTCTACCTGCTTGTGATGCGGGGGACGCCGCTGATGCTGCAGCTGATCTTTTTCTGGTTTGGGCTGGGGCTGGGAAGCAACGGCTTTACCCGCCTGCAGACGGCTATTATCGCCTTTTCGCTCAACTACGCGGCCTACTTTGCGGAGATCTACCGCGGCGGGATTGAAAGCATCCCGATCGGGCAGCGGGAAGCCGCCAACGTGCTGGGCTTTTCCAAATCCCAGACGTTTTTCCGCATCATTATGCCCCAGGTGGTGAAAAAGATCCTGCCGCCGATGGGCAACGAGTTCATGACGCTGGTCAAGGATACCTCCCTTGCCCAGGTGATCGCGGTGGTGGAGATTACCAACATGGCGTCCAAAATCCAGGCGCGGATGGTTTCTATCCTGCCGATCGTGGTGGCCGGCATCTTTTATTTGCTGATGAACGCCATCGTGTCCAAGGGCTTCTCCCTGGCGGAGAAGAAGCTGAGTTATTACCGGTAAAGGAGGAAACTAGGGCAGTGAACGTGCTGACGGCGCAGAATATCCAGAAATCGTTCGGCGGCAGCGAGGTGCTGAAGGATATCTCCTTTGCAATCGGCGAAGGGGAGGTCCTGTCGATCATCGGCCCCTCGGGCTCAGGGAAGTCCACCCTCCTGCGGTGCGTGACCCTGCTTGAGCGGATTGACTCCGGGCGGATCGCCTACGGCGACCTGCTGATGGCGGACACGCCGGCGGGCCAGGCGAAGGCGGTGTACAGCGAAGGGGCGGTGCTCCAGCAGATACGCCGGCGCTTTGGGCTGGTGTTTCAGAATTTCAATTTGTTCCCGCATTTTACGGTGATGCGCAACCTCACCGAAGCGCCGGTGCGGGTTGGTAAAAAGGACCGCAAGGCTGCGGAGGAGCAGGCGCGGGAGCTGCTCACAAAGGTGGGCTTGGCCGACCGGGAGACAGCGTATCCCTGCGAGCTGTCCGGAGGGCAGCAGCAGCGGGTGGCGATTGCCCGCGCCCTGGCCATGCAGCCGGATATTCTCTTTTTCGACGAGCCGACCTCCGCGCTTGATCCCGAACTGACGGGGGATATCCTCAAGGTGATCCGCGGCCTGGCGGAGGAGCGCATGACGATGGTGATCGTCACCCATGAGATGGCGTTTGCCCGGGATGTATCCGACCGGGTGCTCTTCATGGACGGCGGCGTGATCGTCGAGCAGGGGGACCCGGCGCAGGTCATCGAACACCCGCAGAGCGAGCGCACCAAGGCGTTCCTTTCCCGCTTCCATCAAAATGGAAGCGGCCGGGAATGGTCGGATCCTGCATAAACGGCGCGAGGCGGGAAAGGTCGCGGCTCCGCGCCTTATCGGCCAAGATGCGGGCGGCAGGGATGATCCGCCAATTTTTCAAAGGGGGCGCTGCAAAATCCTGCGTTTTGCGGCGCTTTTTTCCGCCCGTCCACCGTGCAGCCGCCGCGGGATAGACGGCGGTTTTGTCTTGCAATACGGGCGCGGGAATGCTACCATAGATAGGCGGCCGCCCGCGCGGGCGGGACGGAGAAGACAAGGGGGAGTATTGTGGCAAGCGTGACAAGATCATCTAAGGACGGAGGGGCGAGCCCGCCTTCGCCGCCGTTGTCAAGGCTGTTGGTCTATTTGAAGCCGTACCGCAGGCACTGCATCCTGGGGCCGATCTTCAAGCTGGCGGAGGCGGTTTTGGAGCTGTATCTGCCGATCCTGATGGCCCAGGTCATTGACAAGGGCGTAGCGACGGGAGATACCGGCTACATCCTGAAAATGGGCGGCGTGATGCTGGGAATCGTGACCATCGGGCTTTGCTGCGCGCTGGTCTGCCAGTATGTGGCCTCAATTGCCTCCCAGGGCTTCGGCACTGTGGTGCGCAATGCGGTGTTCCGCCACATCGCCACCTTTTCCCATGCGGAGCTGGACCGCTTTGGTACGCCTTCCCTGATTAACCGCGTCACCAACGACGTCAACCAGCTTCAATACGCGGTGGCGATGCTGATCCGCCTAGTCATCCGCGCGCCCTTCCTGTGCATCGGCGGGGTGATTATGGCCCTGACGATTGACTGGCGGCTGTCGCTCGTCATTATTGTGGCGATCCCCCTTTTTGTCCTGATTATCACGCTGGTGATGCGGGTGACGGTCAAGCTGCACCGGCTTGTGCAGAAGAAGCTGGACGGGCTGACCCTGGTGCTGCGGGAAAACCTGTCCGGCGTGCGGGTTATCCGGGCGTTTGCCCGCACCGGGCGGGAGCAGAAGCGCTTTGCCGCGGCGACCGACGAGCACCGCGACGCCGCCATCCGGGTCGGACGGATCTCCGCCTTTCTGAACCCGGCGACCCAGCTGATTATGAACGCCGCCATCCTGGCCATCGTCTGGTTCGGCGGGGTGCGGGTGGAGGCCGGCGGGATGACCACCGGCGAGATCATCGCCTTTATCAACTATGTCAACCAGATCCTGCTGGCCCTGATTGTGGTGGCGAACCTGGTGATTACCTTTACTAAGGCATACGCCTCCGCCGGGCGGGTGCTTGAGGTGCTTGGGACGCAGCCGGCCATTACCGGGGCGGCACAGGCGCCCGCAGAGCGGGGGGACGCGCCCGCGGTGGAATTTGACCATGTGTACTTTTCCTATGACGACGGGGCGGACGAGCTGAGCAATATCACCGTGGCAATCCCGCGCGGGGCGACCGTCGGCGTGATCGGCGGTACCGGCTCGGGAAAATCGACCCTGATCGGCCTGCTGGCCCGGTATTACGATGTGCGGCGGGGCGCCGTCCGGGTGAACGGCGTTGACGTGCGGGATTATCCGCTGGATGCGCTGCGGGGAAAGATCGGGATGGTCCCCCAGAAGGCGGAGCTGTTTTCCGGCACGATCGCCGAAAACATCCGCTGGGGCCGGCCGGATGCGGACGACGAGGCCGTCCGCCGCGCGGCGGCGACAGCGCAGGCCGCCGAATTTATTGAACGGCTGCCGCAGGGCTACGATTCCCCGGTGGAACGGGGCGGGGCCAATTTTTCGGGCGGGCAGAAGCAGCGCCTGACCATTGCCCGCGCTTTGGTAAGGCAGCCGGAAATCCTCGTCCTTGACGATTCCTCAAGCGCGCTTGATTACGCGACCGACGCGGCGCTGCGCCGCGCCGTGCGGGCCGCCAGCCGGGATATGACGGTGTTCACCGTATCCCAGCGGGTGAGCGCGGTCAAGCAGTCGGATATGATCCTGGTCTTGGACGACGGCCGGCTGGCCGGCGCCGGGACCCATGACGAGCTGCTTGAAACCTGCGAAGTCTATCAGGAAATCTGCCGGTCGCAGCAGCGGGGAGAGGAGGCGGCGGGATGAAAAAAACGAAAAAGCAGGCGGGCGCGTTATCCCGGCTGCTCCGTTACGTGGGGCGCTATAAGGGCCTGATGGCCCTGGTATTCCTGTCCTCCCTGGTGGGCAATGCGGCGCTGCTTCTGGCGCCGAAGCTGGTCGGCCGGGCCATTGACCTCATTCTGCCCGGCGGAGACTCCTCCTTTTTCCCCGCGCTGCTGAAAATGCTCGGGGGGATCGGCGTGCTTTATCTGGTCGGCTGCGGGCTGACCTGGGTGACCGCCCTTTGCGCCAATGTCGCCGCCAACCGGACGGTGCGGGATCTGCGGGTGGATCTGTTTGATAAGCTGGGCCGCCTGCCGCTCAAATACTTTGACGCCAATTCCCGCGGCGATGTCATGAGCCGCTTTACCAACGATATTGACGCCATTTCCGACGGCTTGAACCAGGGGATCCCGCAGCTCGTTTCGGGCGTGATTACGGTGATCCTATCCCTGGCTTTTATGCTGACGCTCAACGCCTGGGTCACCCTGGTCGTGGTGTTTGTCACCCCGCTCTGCTTTTTTGTGGGGTACTTTATCACCCGGTACGGCAGCCGGCGCTTCCGTGAGCAGCAGCAGGCGCTGGGCAGGCTGAACGGCTATGCCGAGGAGATGATCAGCGGCCAGCGGACGGTCAAGGCCTTCGGCTACGAGGAGACGGAGGTGGAGCGCTTCGGCAAGATCAACGCCGACCTGTACGACTGCGGCTACCGCGCGCAGTTTGCCTCCGCCCTGGTCAACCCCTCCACCCGCTTTGTCAACAATATCGCCTATGTGCTGGTCGGGGTGTTCGGGATTCTGGCGGTGCTGCGGGGGGCGCTGACCACCGGCGGGGTGGCCAGCTTCTTGACCTATACCGCCCAATTCTCCAAGCCCTTTAACGAGATTACCTCAATCACCATGCAGCTTCAGCTCGCCATGGCTTCCGCCCGGCGGGTATTCGCCGTGCTGGACGAGACGGAACAGATCCCGGAGCCGCCCGGCGCTTCACAGCTTCTGGACGCCAAGGGAGCGGTGCGGTTTGAGGACGTGTCCTTCTCCTATACGCCCGACCGCCGCCTGATTGAGAATTTCTGCCTGAATGCCCGGCCGGGGGAAACCATCGCCATCGTCGGGCCGACCGGGGCGGGAAAAACCACCCTGGTCAACCTGCTGATGCGCTTTTACGAGGTGGACGGCGGCCATATCTATATTGACGATGAGGAGATTACCGGCCTGACCAGGGACAGCCTGCGGCGCAGCTTCGGCATGGTGCTGCAGGAAACCTGGCTGTTTGCCGGCACGGTGCGGGACAATATCGCCTACGGCAAGCCGGATGCCACCGACGAAGAGGTGGAGGCGGCGGCGAGGGCGGCGCACGCCCACAGCTTCATCCGCCGCCTGCCGCAGGGCTACCGTTCCCTGATTTCCGAGGACGGCGGCAACCTATCCCAGGGGCAGAAGCAGCTTTTGACCATTGCGCGGGCGATGCTGCTCAACCCGCCGATGCTGATTTTGGACGAGGCGACCAGCTCGGTTGATATCCTGACCGAGATGCGGATCCAGCGCGCCTTCCGCAAGATGATGAAGGGCAAGACCACCTTTATCATCGCCCACCGCCTGTCCACCATCCAGGATGCCGACCGCATCCTGGTGCTGGACAAGGGCAACGTGGTGGAGCAGGGGAACCACGAGGAGCTCCTGGCGCGCGGGGGCTTTTACGCGAAGCTGTACAATTCGCAGTTTGCCCCGACCGAGGGATAGCGGCCCGGAAGAGAAGCCGGGTTCAGGCAGCCAAAGGGATCAAAAAGAGCAGGGGGCGCGATGCGGCAGAACACGCTGCATCGCGCCCCTAAGATGTTTATGCTCCATCCGGACGGCCGTTCCTTCACGACTTTGCCGGCTTTTCAGCGGCATAGCCATCCCTGCGCGGCCCTGGCGCGCCCAGGAGCCCGCGGAAAGGCCGCCGGTCAAATCTCGCCGGTCAGGATATAGGCGCCGGTATTGTCTGCCGAGACGGTGACGTTTTTCCACCCCTGGGGCAGCTGGAGCCGGCCGTCCTGCGCTTCCTGCCGGCTGAACCCGTAGCCCTGGCAGGTGTAGAACCTGCCGGCTTCCAGCTGCTCCACGTATTCCTCCAGGGTCCAGCGGTTGGCGTACATCAGCGCGGCGTGGGGCTTGCCTACATAGCGGATATGCCACGGCTCGTAGGAGACGCCGGTGACCGCTTGCTTCCCGAAGGGATAGCGGATCAGGAAGCCGTACTCGTGCGCGTGTTCCTGGATCCACACCCCGGCCTTTGCCGTGATAAATTCCCTCTGCGCCTTTTGGTAAACATACAGGTCGATCGCCAGCCCGGTCTGGTGCTCGCTGGTCCCCGCCGGGACGGCGAGCTTGGGGTCGCTTTGATATTCCTGCTCCTGTTCCTGCCAGGAGCGGTAGGTGCTCATCAGGTACACCCGGTCGCCGGTTTGAGCCTCGGCGGCGGCCAGCAGCTCCTGAAGGCTCTGCACCGCCGAGCTGTCTATGAGCAGCCCGGTGTCCTTGTACTCGGTCAGCATCAGCGCCGCATCCTCGGCCAGCGGGTATTCCGCGTTGATCAGCCACAGGCTGTTCTGATACAGGATATCCTCCCGCTGCCCCTCCCGGATGTCCTGCAGCGATACGGATTCAGTGTCCGATGCGGAAACCGCGATTTCATCCATGGTCAGAGGCTCCCGCTTGCGGAAGAGGGCGTCCTGCAGGCCGTACCCGATATCCGGCCGAATGGAGGTAATGAAGAAGAGCCCCCCGCCGAGGAAGCACAGCAAAATCAAAATCAGTACGCTGATTCCCAACAAAAGCCGCGGCTGCCTTGAACGGCCCGCGGACGCCCTGCGCTGGTGACTCATGACGATGGATCCCCACCCTTTTAAGCATTCTGCGGACGGTGTATTCCGCCCTGCCTCTCTATGGTACCAGCCGGTCCGCAAAAAAGGCTGTGGGAATCCGAAAGATATTCTTAACATGGGCCGAGGATTTTGTGAAGCATCCGCCCGGACCGCCGGCCTCCTTACGCCGGGCGCCCGGCGTCTGCGATCACGCCGCCGCCGAGCACGAGGTCGCCGTCGTACAGGGCGACCGACTGTCCCGGCGTGATCGAGCGCTGGGGCGCGTCAAATTCCAGCCGCGCGGTATCGGCGGCCAAGGGGATCAGGACAGCGTCGGCCGGAGGGGCCTGGTAGCGGATCTTGGCCTGTACCCGCCGGGGAGAGGTGAGGGCGCCGGGTTCAAACGGGATGTAGTTCATCTCCCGCGCGGTCAGGCAGGAGGAGAGCTGGCGGCCCTCCTCGCCCAGCACCACTTCGTTTTTGGCCGCGTCAATGCGCACCACATACATCGGCTGGCCAAGAGCCACTCCCAGCCCCTTGCGCTGGCCGATGGTGTAGCGTCCGATCCCCTGATGCCGCCCGAGGACGCGGCCTTGCTCGTCCACAAAATTGCCGGGGGAGAGCGGGCGCCCGGTGTATTCCTCAATAAAATGGGCATGGGAACCGTCCGGGACAAAGCAGATCTCCATGCTGTCCCCTTTGGCGGCCACCGGCAGGCCGCGCTTTTCCGCGATTTCCCGCACCGCCAGCTTTTCCAGCCCCGCGAGCGGGAAGAGGGTATGGGAGAGCTGGCGCTGCGTCAAGCCGTAGAGCATGTAGCTCTGATCCTTCCGGGAGGGGGTGCGGTAGAGCCGATACCGCCCGCTTTCCGGATCCCGCTGCACCCGCGCGTAATGGCCGGTGGCGATCCCGTCCGCCCCGTTTTCCAGCGCGGCGTCCAGCATCGCGCCGAATTTGACGGCTTGATTGCAGCGCACGCAGGGGTTGGGGGTCCGTCCCGCCAGGTATTCCTCCACAAAGGGGGCGATCACGCACCGGCGGAAGCAGCCGGTAAAATCCAGCACCCGGTGTTCTATACCCAGGGCCTGGCAGACCCGCTGGGCGTCCGCTATGTCCTGCTCCGCCCCCGTCGGGCGCAGCCGCAGGGTGACGCCGGTCGTCTCAAAGCCCTGCTCAAGCAGCAGTGCGGCGGCTGCTGCGCTGTCCACGCCGCCGCTCATGCCTACCCAAATTTTCTTTCCCATATCCCTGCCGTTCCTTTCCTGCTTTTCCCGCCCTTTTCCGAAGCCGGAGCGCCGGCGAGCGGTAAAGCCCCTAGGGCTCCTGGTCGTATTCCGATTGATATGTCGAAGGGGCGCCCGGCATACGATGCGCCATTCCGCCGTCCCTCTTTAGCGGGCTGGCCTTTGTAAAAATATAGTATAGCGCAGGCGCCGCCGGCGGGTCAAGAGGGACGCCCGGCCGGGCGCAGGGATGGGCGGATCCCGTAAAAGCGGCATCGTAAAATTGTTTAGAAAATACCGCAAAAAAAGAGATTGCTATCGGCCGGAAAACCCGGTATGATTACATTGTCTTTGCAGGGATTTCCTGGCGTTCGGAAGGAAAAAGGAAGGCCGTTTCAGGGCTCTTCCAGTGAATAAAGAAAGGCGGAATAATTATGGAAAAGTTGAAGGTCGGCATTGTCGGCTGCGGCGGGATCGCCAACGGCAAGCATTTTCCTGCGCTGGCCCGTCAGGCGGAGCGCGTAGAGATGGTCGCTTTCTGCGACCTGATTCTTGAGCGCGCGGAGAAGGCGGCCAAGGAATACGGCGTCGCCGGCGCGAAGGTGATGACCGATTACCGCGAGATGATGGCGGACAAATCGATTGACGTGGTGCATGTCTGCACCCCGAACCGCAGCCACTGCGAGATTTCGGTGGCGGCGCTGGAGTCCGGCAAGCACGTTATGTGCGAAAAGCCGATGGCCAAAACGGTGGCCGACGCGCAGAAGATGCTGGACGCCGCCAAAAAATCCGGCAAGAAGCTGACCATTGGGTATCAAAACCGCTTCCGTCCGGACAGCCAGCTGATGAAGCGGTACGTTGACCGGGGCGATCTCGGGGAGATCTACTACGGCAAAGCGCATGCGATCCGCCGCCGCGCGGTGCCCACCTGGGGTGTGTTCCTCAATGAATACGAGCAGGGCGGCGGCCCGCTGATTGATATCGGCACCCACGCGCTGGACCTGACCCTGTGGATGATGGGCAAT
>CAJFQI010000059.1 GCA_904419005.1 Candidatus Avimonas faecium
CTGAAAAAAGAGGTCGACAAGATGATCGAGTGTTTAGAGGACAATATTAAGGAAATGGAAAAGCTCAAGCAGCGCCGGCCGGATTTTGACTGCCGGTTTAGCTATCAAGTCCTCGACTAATCTGTCTATTTTCTGCGAAGAAGCTTTCGCAAATAATAAAAGCCTGTCGCGGAATGATCACCCGCTTCTTCATACACTTCGCAAGCAACCGCATCCTAAGCTCGTTTTCCCCAATGACCGCCTCGCTCATAGATTAGTAATAGTTTATCACAAATACCTCTTGCCGCAAGATGCAAAAGAAGCCGGCCGCTTTACAGCAGTCGACTTCTTTAAAAATGGGATTGGGCTATAAAAAAGATACCCGCCTATGGTCGAGCTACATAGTAAAAACGCGGCCGGCAGTTCCTCACGACTTGCCGACCGCAGGTTTGGTGCCGGTGGCCGGACTCGAACCGGCACGGTATCGCTACCAACGGATTTTGAGTCCGT
Organism: Candidatus Avimonas faecium; assembly: GCA_904419005.1. GTDB lineage: Bacteria > Bacillota > Clostridia > Oscillospirales > Acutalibacteraceae > Avimonas > Avimonas faecium. Next base: position 490 of record CAJFQI010000059.1, read on the forward strand.
CACGTCTGCCAATTCCATCACACCGGCATACTGCCGCCATCCGCTTCCCAAAGAAAGCGTAATTTAGTATACACTACTCCCGTCCAAAAATCAAGCCCGAATCGCAGAGCCCCCGTCCGGGCAACACAGCCGCGGGCAGGCCCGCGGCCCTTTCCGCCCTCCCGGCGGCTAAGCCGCCCCCAAGTTTGGGGCGGGACGGTTGCATGGCGGCGAAAAAGCTGGTAAACTGTCATAGGGCGCAGCACTGCCCCCAGGCCGCCGCGCGCAGCGGCCTGAAATCAAGGAAACGGAAGTGGAGCCGATGCAATCGCGTCATCTGATTGACCTGGACGACCTCTCGGTCGCGGAGTGGGAGGAAATTACCCGCCTGGCCTGCGATATCCGGGAGCATATGGACGACTATTACGGCGTATGCCGCGGCCGGATCCTGGCCACCCTATTCTATGAGCCGTCCACCCGCACTCAAATGTCCTTCCAAACCGCGATGCTGCGGCTGGGCGGGCGGATCATCGGCTTTGACAACCCGGCCAACTCCTCTGTCTCCAAGGGAGAGAGCCTCAAGGACACCGTCCGGGTGGTGAGCGGATATTCCGACATCATCGCCATGCGGCATCCCACCGCCGGGGCGGCCAAGGCCGCCTCCCTGTATTCCCGCGTCCCGGTGATCAACGCCGGGGACGGCGGGCACCTGCACCCGACCCAGACGCTGACCGACCTGGTCACCCTCCGCAATGAGAAGGGGACCTTTGACGGGCTGTGCATCGGGCTGTGCGGCGATCTCAAGAACGGGCGGACCGTCCACTCGCTGATCAAAGCGATGGCAGGCTTCCCCGGCAACCGCTTTGTGCTGATCTCCACCAAAAAGCTGGGCGTGCCGGCGTATATCAAGGATTTCCTCTCCGCCGCGGGCTGCCCGTGGCAGGAGGTAGACAGCCTGTCCGAGGCGATGCCGCTGCTGGACGTGCTGTATATGACCCGCATCCAGCGGGAGCGGTTTGACTCCCCGGAGGAATATGAGCGGCAGAAGGGCGTTTACATTCTTGACGCCGCCAAGATGAAAGCGGCCAAAAAGGACTTGGTGGTGCTGCATCCCCTGCCCCGGGTCGACGAAATCGCCATTGAGGTGGACGACGACCCCCGCGCCAAATATTTTGAGCAGACCGAGTACGGGCTGTACGCCCGCATGGCCCTGATGATGAAGATGCTTGAAAATGCCCATAAGGAGCTGCCCGTCCCGCCCAAGGGGGTGGATGCCCTGTGCGCCAACCCCGGCTGCATCACCCATCAGGAGCCCTACCTCCCCCATACCTTCCGAAAGAGCGGTGATCTGCTTGTGTGCGACTACTGCGACGAACGCACCCTGCTTTGACGGGGCGCGGGCGCTGCTGGTTTTCGGCTCCCCCCATCCCAGGGGGGAAACCGCCCGGCTGCTGTCCGCACTGGAAGCGGCGCTGCCGCCGGGGACTGCGGTTGACCGCTTCGACTGCTTTGCGCAGCCGGTCCTGCCCTGCAACGACTGCCGTGCCTGCCATCGGCAGGATGGCTGCGCCCGGCCGGATCTGAAGGAATTTTACGCCCTGCTTGAAAGGGCGGACATCCTGGTTTTTGCCTCCCCGGTATACAACCTCTCCTTCCCCGCGCCCCTCAAGGCGGTGATTGACCGGACGCAGCGGTATTGGTCCGCCCGCTTTATCCGGGGCGTCCGGCCGCCCATCCCCCGCCCCAAACAGGTCGCGCTGCTCACCGTGTCCGGTGCGGACGACCCGCAGGGAGGGGCGATGCTGGAACGCCAGCTCCGCCCGGTGCTCACCATCCTGAACGGCACGCTGAAAGCCGCCGTCCACTACACCGGCGCGGATGCCGGGCAGGACCTTTCCCCCGCCCTCGCTCTGGCAGCCCAGGCGGGGAGGCGGCTGGGGGAAACAACGGAGGACAATAGATAGCGCTTTAAACAGCTTGGGAAAACCCGAACGCTCGCGTGAAAGGAGGCAGAGGCCATGTCCCCCGCAGATATCGTCATCCTCATCCTGGCGGCGGCCACCGTGGCCGGCGGGATCACCTACCGCATCCGCCGCCGGAAGCGGGGCGGCGGTTGCTGTGGGTGCAGCGGCTGCAGCGGAGGCGCCAAAGGCTGCGGCCGGAGCTCCCCCGGCACAAGGCCGGGCCCCGAGGAACCGGCGGCAGAGAAAAGAGGCGGCGGAAAGGGGGACGGGCGCTGTGGATAACGTCAAACGGATTGTCCGCGGCGGGACCTGCACAGGATGCGGGGCCTGCCGCATCTGCGAACATATTTCCTTTGAGAAAAACCGCCGCGGCTTTTATTCCCCCATGGTGGACGGGCAGTGTACCGGCTGCGGCCGCTGCGTGGCGGCGTGCCTTTACGATCCCCAGCGGGAAGGTAACGATTCGCCCCGGGCTTCCGGCCCGGGCCTCTTTTGAACGAGGGATGGCGCAACCGCGCGGTACAGAGCGATACGGAAAATCGAAACCAGCGGGCCGTGGCAAATCTATGCCGCGGCCCGCTGTTCCTATCCTTAATCCAATTTTCCATCCCGTGCCGGAATATCCGGCGCATCCGGTGCCGCGACCGGGGTAAAATCCACCCGCCCGGAGGAAACGTCCGTGGCGGCGACCCGCACCGTCATCGCATCCCCCACCGTATACACCGGGCGCCCCCGCTTATTGACCAGGGAGGCGACGTCGTCGTATCGCAGGTCGGCCTCGGGCAGGTCGTCCACACGGACCAGCCCCTCCGCCGAATTGGGCAGCTCCACAAACAGCCCGAAGGAAGTAACCGAAGCGATCACGCCGGGGAAGGTTTCCCCCAGGAAGCGGGACATGTATTCGGCCTTATAGCAGCCCTCGCATTCCCGCTCCGCAGTCATGGCCCGCACCTCGTATTGGGAGGACAGGTCGGCCGACTCCCGCACAAAGGCGGTGTAGCGGCGGGCCAGCTCGTCCTTCGGCACCCCCGCGATCGCATCCGACAGGATGCGGTGGATGCTGAGGTCGGGATACCGGCGGATGGGGGAGGTAAAGTGGCAGTAATCCTTGAGCGCCAGCCCATAATGCCCCAGCGGGTTTTCACTGTACTGCGCCTTGGCCATTGACCGCAGGAGCCGGTCGGAAATCAGCCGGGCGTAGGAGGTTTCCTTCGCCTCCTCCATCAGCTCCCGCAGATCCGGCTGGGAGGACAGGCGGACGGTTTTCAGCCCCAGGCGCTGCGCCGTCTCGCTCAAGACCTGGAGCTTGGTGGGATCCGGCTGGTCATGCACCCGGTAGACGAAGGGGATCCCCCGCCGGCGGGCATAGGCGGCGACCGCGACGTTGGCGGCGATCATGAACTGCTCAATCATCCCCTCGCTCTCGCCGGTGGTGCGGGCCACCAGGTCGACTGGATGGCCCTGCTCGTCCAGGACAAACACCGACTCGCTGCTGATCAGGTCCATGGTCCCGCGGGCGGCCGCCGCCTCCTTCAGCCGCTGGGCCAAGGCCCGCATATTGTCCAGCACGGGGCGGACGGCGGCGTATTTTTTCTGCACCTTCTTATCCGCCGACCCGTCAAACAGGGCGTTGATCTCGCTGTAGACCCCCCGCACACAGGAGCGGATGACCGTTTTGCGGATCTCGGACTTCCGCAGGTTCCCGCCCTTATCCAGATGGAGGATAGCGGAAAGGGTGAGCTTGTCCGTCCCCGCGTTTAAGGAGCAGGCGCCGTTGGAGAGGGCCTCCGGCAGCATGGGGATGACCCGGTCGGCGAAATACACCGACGTCCCCCGCCGCCGCGCCTCGCGGTCAAGGGGCGTCCCCTCCCGGACATAGTGGGACACGTCGGCGATGTGTACGCCGAGCCGCCAGCCCTCCCCCTCGGGATCCAGGGAGACCGCGTCGTCCAAATCCTTGGCGTCCTTGCCGTCAATAGTGAAAATCGTCCAATCCCGCAGATCCTCCCGGCCCTGTAGGTCCGCCGGCGTGATGCCCGCGTCCCGCAGCGCCTCCGCCTGGCCGGATACCTCCGGCGGGAAGGCGGAAGGGATCCCCGCCGCGTCCACAATGGCGTCGGCGCATACCCGGGCGCTGTCCGCGCTGCCGTAGGCGGTCACCACGCGGGCGACCGGGTCGCCCCGCTTGTCAAAGGTGACGCGGAAACGCACCTTGTCCCCGGGCCGCGCCTCGCAGTCCCCCCTTTTGACCGGGAGGGGGAAGCGGATCAAGGAATCGGGCAGGACCTCCTGCCGTTTTTCCCCGGCGGAAACCAAGCGGCCGGTGTACAGGCGGCCCCCCTGCTCCAAAACCTGCGTGATCTCGCCCTGCGGGCCGCGGGCGTCCGGCGGGCCGAGGCGGACCAGCACCGTGTCCCCCGGCAGCGCGCCGTTCAGGAAGCGGCCGGGGATAAAGCAGTCCGCGCCCCCGTCCTCCGGCCGGGCAAAGCCAAAGCCGCGGTTGAGGGACAGCAGCCTGGCGCGGACATCGCTGGCGCCCGCCAGCGTATACCGCCCTTTCTTCCCGCAGACAACCTCCCCCTTCTGCTCCATTCGTTCAAGAGTCAAAAGCAGGAGGGGGCGTTCCTTCTTTTTCAGGCGGAGCGCCTGCGCCAGCGCGTCGGCGGAAAGCCCCTTTTTCTCCCCGCCCAAACGGCGGAGGATTTTCCGTTTTAATTCATTGCCTGTATATTTTGCCACAGCTATCTCGCCCTTTCCTCTGTCTGCCGGGCGGGCCGGTGGCCGGCCCGCCCGGAATCCCTTCCCTGTTTCTCCGCCTTCATCCGCTGGTTCTTGCCTTCCGCCTGCCGGGTTTCCGCCTTGAGCCGCCGGCCGTGCCTTTTACCCTTGGACCTTTCCGCATCCTCCGTGCATCCGCTATCTATTCTCTGCCCGGCGGCCCGGTTTATGCCGGGGATTTCCGGTGAAAAAAACGCCCTGCTCCAAAGGAGCAGGGCGGGAATCCACGTTTTAGGCACCTAGGAATTTCGTGATCAGCATCCCGACGAAAACCAGGACGAAAAACGTAACGGCGATCACCTTGGTCCACTTGGCAAGCCGCGCATCCCAGGTACGGGCCCGGCCCTTTTCCAAAAACGTATCTGCCGCACCCTGGATCGCCCCCAGGTTGGCCTGCCGCCCTTCCTGCAGCAGCACAACGGCGATAATCAGCAGGGAAAAAACAATCAGAACAATACCAATAATAATTTCAAACGCAGTCATTTCCGGCCCCTCCGCTTATTTTATCCTAAATATAACCAAAACAATACAAAGCGATACCCTTATATATTAGCACAGCAAGGAAAAAAAAGCAAGGGATACTTTGCCCTTGCGGGGAAGATTTCCCCGACGCTAATCCGGGGCAAAGGCCAATCTCGTTTTGGCCCTTCTCCTTTTCACTTCTTTTCACTTCTTTTCACTTCTTTTCGCCCCTTTTTGCTCCTCTTCCGCCCATCCTCCCTACGCGCTCTCGATTTGTCCCCGTTTTGCAGGGGACGGCGCAGCGCCGCCCTCCGCCCGGCGCCAGGCCATGCTCCGGCTCAGCGGCGGGAGCGGAACGTCCGCGGCGATGCGCCGAACGCTTTGGTAAACGCGTGGGTAAAATGCCCGGCCTCCTCAAAGCCGACCTCTGACGCAACCTGCGCGATGGGCCGGTCCCCCGCCTCGAGCAGCGCCTTGGCGCGGTGCAGGCGGTAGGCGATCAGGTAGCGCACCGGCGTGGTCTGCACCCCGGCGTGAAAGCAGCGCAGCGCCTCGCTCTTGCTGATGTTCGCCGCCCCGGCGATATCCTCGAGGGTGATCTTGTCCGCATAATGCCGATGGATAAACTGCAGCATATGCTGTAAGCGGGACTGCTGCAGGGCGCGGCTGTCCGTACGGGGGGCGGCGAACAGGCTGCGCGCCTGCAGCAGGAAATCCGCCCACAGGCAGCAGACAAGGGCCTGTATCCGCAGCTCCCGGAGCGGGCCGTCCTCCTGCGCCTGCCGGCAGACCGCCCAAAGGCGGTCCAACACCGCGGTATGCCAGGGGGCGGAGCCGTCCAGGAGGACGTATTGGCAGGCGGAGGAAAGGACAGGCGCCACATCCTGCTTATACACCACCGAGTCCGGTCCGGAAAAGAAGAGGGGGGAAAACAGGATGTTGGGCAGCAGCCCCTGGCCAGGCGCCTCAAAGCGGTGGATCACGCCGCTGTTGATGAACAGTCCCGCACCCTGCGCAAGCCGGAGCCTTTCTTCGCCGATCCGGCAGTCGACCGGGCCGCGCTGCACGCAGACAAACTCGAATTCCTGATGCCAATGCCATTCAATCACGCGTTTTTCATATTGATCCATGTCGTCCAGGTAATAGGCGAAAGGGAACCCGGCCGTCCCGTGCAGCCGGATTTCCCGCAGCGTGCCGTCCGTCACGATCTCCTCCACGGGCATCATGCCCCCTTTTCACAATTTTTCGATCTTGGCGATATTCTACCATATTTCGGCGATATAACGCAAGAAATCCGGGCGCATCCGGCGATATAATGCAACACGTTCCAGCCTGTCAATGAAAAGAGGAACGGCGATGAAAAAGAGAAAAGATCCCTATAAAAAAACGATGTACGCCTGCTTTGTCGGCTATATTACCCAAGCGGTCATCAACAACTTTGCCCCGCTGCTGTTTTTGACCTTCCAGAGCAGCTACGCCATCCCCCTCACGCAGATTACCGTCCTGGTGACCTTCAATTTTGGGATCCAGCTACTGGTCGACCTGCTGTCGACAAAGTTCGTGGACCGGATCGGCTACCGCCCCTGCATCCTGGCGGCCCATGTTTTTGCCGCCGCCGGGCTGATTGGCTTGGCGTTCCTGCCCGACCTTCTCCCCGACCCGTTCGCAGGCCTGCTGCTGTCCGTCGGGCTGTATGCGGCCGGCAGCGGACTGATTGAGGTCCTGATCAGCCCGATCATGGAGGCCTGCCCCACGGAAAACAAGGAAAAGGCCATGAGCCTGCTGCATTCCTTTTACTGCTGGGGGCAGGTGGGCGTCGTGCTGCTCTCCACCCTGTTTTTTGCCCTGTTCGGCATTGAAAACTGGAAAATCCTCTCCCTGATCTGGGCCATCATCCCGCTGGCGAACCTTGTGGTGTTTGCCAAAGCGCCGATCGGCTCCCTGATTGAGGAGGGGGCGCGCGGCATGACCCTGCGGGAGCTGTTTTCAACCAAGCTCTTTTGGGCGCTGATGCTGATTATGGTGAGCGCCGGGGCCAGCGAGCAGTCCATCAGCCAATGGGCCTCCACCTTTGCGGAAAAGGGGCTGGGCGTCAGCAAGGCGGTCGGCGACCTGGCCGGGCCGATGGCGTTTGCGTTCCTGATGGGGGTGGCCCGGGCCTTTTACGGCAAATACGGCGACCGGATCAACCTTGACCGCTTCATGACCCTGAGCGGCGTGCTGTGCGTCGTCTCCTACTTATGCATTTCCCTCATCCCCTCCCCCGTGGTCGGGTTGGTCGGATGCGCGGTCTGCGGCCTGTCGGTGGGCATCATGTGGCCCGGCGGCTTCAGCAAAGCGGCGGCCTGCCTGCGCAACGGAGGGACCGCCCTGTTCGCCCTGCTGGCCCTAGGCGGGGACCTTGGATGCACCAGCGGCCCGACCCTGGTCGGGATCGTTTCCGGCGCGTTCGGGGACAACCTGAAAACCGGCATCCTGGCGGCGGCGTTTTTCCCGGTGCTGCTGCTCCTGGGCATCTGGCTGTGCAGCCGGCGGCGCCAGGCGGCAAAGGCCGAATAAGCCGGCAAACGCACCGCTGCGTCCATCTTCTCCACCTGGGTTTATGCGCGTCCTGCTTAGGCGGGCCTCCGCAGGATCCCCGCCGCCCGCGATGATAAAAACGCCCGCCCCTTGACAGGGGTGGGCGTTTTGGTATGGGCAAAGGCCGCCTGGCCTGTTTTAGCGGCCGATTCCGGCCGGCGGGACCGAGCCTACCACTCAATCCCTTCCCGCGCGGAGACCCCTTTTTCAAAGGGATGGCGGACCATGCGGATTTCGCTGATATAATCGGCCAGCTCCGTCAGCCCGGCGGAGGGATCCCGCCCGGTCAGCAGCACCTCCAGCCCCGCCGGCTTCTCCCGCAGGAAGCGCAGGAGCGCCTCCTCGTCCAGCAGGCCGGTCGACACCGCCGCGCACACCTCATCCAAAAGCAGGACATCCAGCTCCGCCGACTGGCCGGCTGCCGCCGCCAGCAGGCGGTCGTTAAAGTCCCTGGCCTGCCGCTTTTCCTCCGGCGTCATGGCAAAGGTGAATTTCACCTCCGGCAGGGCGGGGAAAACCGTAACGCTGCCCAAGGCGCGCAGGGCGGCCAGCTCGCCAGAGCTGCCGTCCTTGAGGAACTGGACGATCCCGACCCGCAGCCCGTGCCCCACCGCACGAAGGCACTGCCCCATCGCCGCACAGGTTTTTCCCTTTCCGTCGCCGCAGTAAAGCTGGATCAATCCCGGCTGGTTCATACGCTGCTCCCCCTTTGGTCATTCCGCGGCTCCTGCGCCGCCTGCCTTCATCCTACCATATCCCCCGGATAAGTCAATACCCGGCAAAGCGCCGGAAGCCCCACGATCGGACAAAAGCCGGCGCCCGCTGCCTACGGCAGGGGCGCCGGCTGGTTCTTATCACGCAAAGGGCGGCAGGGCTACTCTCTGTGGGCCGGCTCCTGCTCCTGGGCGCCGGGATCGGACGGGTGCTCTCCCGTTTCGGGCGCGCCAATCTGGGCGCGCAGGCGCTCCAGCTCCTCCCGCATCTGCTCGGCTTCCAGGCGCTGCGCCTGCGCCGCGGCCTCCTGAGCGGCAGCGGCGTCCCGCTGCTCCCTCTTGTACTGCCGCACCAGGCGGATAAAACGCACGCCCTGCAGGACGATCAGCAGCAGGAACGGCAGGAATATCACGGTAAAATAGCCGGCAGGGGACCGCAGGAATTCAAAGAAATACCCCATTTTGGGCAGGCGGAACTGGTATTGGCCGATGACATTGTCAAACGGCACGGGATAGGCGTCGTCCACCCCGGTGGTCGTCCCATAGGTAATGAACGCCGGCTCCCCCTCGTAGGTGGTGATCTCGCGGATCTTATGGGTCACGACCTCGCCGTAATTCGCAGGGTCAATTGAGCGGAAGGTGACGATGTCCCCTGCCTTCAGCGCATCGGGCTCCACTGTCTTGCTCACCGCGATGTCCCCGACCGCAAAGGTGTCCTTCATTGAGTCCGAAAGGACGATATAGGGTTTATAGCCGAAAAAGCTAGCGTCCTCCTTGTTGACCGTGTTGACCGAAATCAAGGTGAACACCATCATAAAGATCGCAAAAGCCAAGAGAAGGACCGTCAGCACATTCCCAATGATACGCCATGCCTTTTTCATACGCATTTCCTCCAAACGGCCCCGGCAGAGCGCGGGGCGGGCGGCGTCCGGCCGACGCCTGCCGAAAAACGTCCTAATAAAAACTATGTGGACGTTCCCGCCGGCAAACCGCCTATTTTAACAAGGATCATCATACCACAAACCTACTTTTTCCGCAAGGCCGACGGAAAAAACCGGATAATCCCCGGCGCTGGGGCGGCTCCCGGCGGGAAAGCCGGTCCGGCCTCGGCATAGCCCCTGCAAGAACCCGTCGACTTTGGCCGCTGGATATGGTATAATAGCAAGGATATTGCCGCCAATGGAGGCGGCAGTGAGACAAAGAGGTGAACGGCTTTGATTGAATTGAGCAAAACGTCTGTCATGAACCTGGAAAACGCCATGCGGGGCGCAAGGAATCCGCTGAACAGCTGGGATCGGAGCGACAGCTACTGGGACGAGAGCGGCGCGTTCGTCCTGGGTGAAAACGACCTGGCGCTGGCCGAACGGCTCTGCCGCGCGGGGGGAGACCATCGCAAATTCATCCGGCAGATCTTCGTTTCGGTCGACATCAACGCCCCCTTGTACTGGTGGAAGGAGTACGACACCTATAAGGTGGCGACCGTCGCCAATTCCACCAGCACCATGCATAAAATCCACAGCAAGCCCTTCACCCTGGAGGATTTCAGCACCGACCGGATGACGTCCCCCGCCTTGGAGCAAATGGCGGCTTTCGTCTCCTATTTGGAAACCCTGCGGCTGGAATACCTGCAAACCAAGGACAAGGCGCTGTGGTACAGCCTGATCCAGCTCCTGCCCTCCAGCTACAACCAGCTGCGGACCTGCACCCTCAATTACGAAACGCTGACCAATATCTACCACGCCCGGCGGAACCACAAGCTCGACGAATGGCATGCCTTCTGCGATTGGATCAAGGGGCTGCCCTATGCGCGGGAGTTGATTGTCAAAGAGGATCCGGACGGGGAGCCGGGATAACCGGCGGGCCTCCGGAGCGCCGCGCCGGTTCCCTGCGAGCCGCTCCGCCCTCAGGCAGGCGGCGAGCCGAAACAGCATATCCCCTGCGAAAAGGGAGGCCTTACCTCGGTAAGGCCTCCCTTTTTCTGTGTCAATCGCGGGGTTTATTTCCCGAAGCCTCCCCGGCGGCGGGTATACCGCCGGCCGAGCAGCGCAGCCGCCGCCATCAGCGCGGACAGCGCCGTCAGCGGGAGGAGCCCCCGTGCGTCGAGCGGTTCGCCCGTCGTGGGATTCTCCTCAGAGGGCTTTGTTCCGGGTTCCGTACCGGGTTCGGGTTCCGTACCGGGTTCGGGTTCCGTGCCGGGTTCGGGTTCCGTACCGGGCTCGGGATCGGTGCCGGGTTCGGGATCGGACGCCTTTTCCAAGCCGTCGACAGCGTCGGCAATGGCCTGTACAGCGGCGTCGATCGCCTTTTGATCGTTGACGGAAAGCTCGCCGGCCAGCAGCGCCTCGGCCGCCTGGATGGCCTGCTTCAGCGCCTCCACCGAATCCGCCGTATAGCCGGTGGTATCAATGGCTTTGGCGTCGGCAACCGCCTTCTCCAGCGCCGCCGTGTCGGCCAGCTTAACCAGCCCGTTAACCGCAGCGTCAATGGCGCGGACAGCCGCGTTGACCGCCTCCTGGTCGTTGACGGAAAGCTCGCCGGCCAGCAGCGCCTCCGCCGCCTGGATGGCCTGCTTCAGCGCCGCCGTCGAGGCCGTGGTGCAGCCGGTGGTGTCGATGGCCTTGGCGTCGGCAAGCGCCTCTTCCAGCGCCGCCGTGTCGGCCTCGGGGATCACGAAGGGCTCGTCAATCAGGGTGATAGCGCCGAATTTTGCCGGCTGCCGCCCGCTGGCGATGCCGCCGTAATACTCCAGGAAGTTGCGATCCCACTGCACCTGCTCACCCGGGGTGCCAAGGGCGCCGTCCCGGTCGTTGATCACGATGTCAAACCAGAAGCTCTTCCCGGCCGGGGCGTTGCCTTCCAGGCCCATCAGGGACCACGGGATGGTCATGGTATAGGTGGTGATCTCCCGCTCGTCGTCCCGCGTGATGGTTGAAGGCATCTGCTCCTGGGTCAGCCAGGTTCCCGCCAGGGAGCCAAAGAGATCGTCGTCCACATGGATACGGACCTCGCCGTCAATCAGGCCGATGCTGTACACGAAGTAGCCGACCTGGTTGGGGCTGAAGCCGATCTGCAGGGAATCCCAGTCCCAAAGCTCATCGGCGTTCTCGCAGTCGTACTGCACGTCGTCGGTGACTTCCACCCGCATATACAGGTTCTCGTCATCCCAGGCAAAGCGCGCGTCGCCGGCGATGTACTCGCCCCGCATGGTGCCTTCCTGGCCGATGCCGGGGATCTCCGTCCAGTCGATGTCCCCTTCGGCCGGGGCCTTGATCGCGCCGTTGAAGGTGACCTGGCTTTCAAACACGCCCTCGGAGCCGGTAGCCGTCTGGGCCAGGACATCCACCTGCGCATAGGACTGCCGGGGCGACATATCGCTGGGCAGGGTCTGCACGGGGAAGTAGAGCTTGCGGACCTCGCCGGCGTTCAGGGTGAGCGTCGGGATCGCAGTGCCGTCGGCAAAGAGCCCGGCGGAGGTGGTGTCGGCAAAGGCGAGGGTGAAGGTCACCGTTTCCTCTGCGATGTTTTCAATCGTCAGCTCCACCTGCCAGCCGTCCTCGGTATACACCGTAGCGGCCGAAACCGCCGCGTAGTTGCCGATGGGCGGCAGCTCAATGTCGGTGCCGTAGATCTTACGGGTCTGGGAGGAAAGCTCCACCTTGGTCGATGCGTTCTCAGGATAGACGTTGTCGGATACCTCGACATCGTACGCGCCGTCAATGCGCACCGACGCCGCCTGGTCGTCCGCCACGCCCTTGCGGGCGCCGAAGTCGTTGTCAAGGACCTTGACATTCTGCGCGCCGTGGATGTACAGCGCGTAGTCGGTGTTGCGGTCAATGACGATGTTGTTCTGCACCAGGATATCCTGATGCATCAGCATCGCCGGGTCGGTGCTCGCCGCGCCGTCGCCCGCAATGGAGATGGGGCTGGCGATCGCCTGGTTGCCGTAGAAGCCGGTGTTCTCAAAGATGTTGTTGGTGATCTCAAGATTGGTCACATAGCCGCATTCGTTCCATCCGTCGTTGATTTCCGGCTTGACCAGCACGGCGGCCATGCCGACGTTGCGGATGGTGCAGTTGGTGATCCTCCCGTCGGGCGCCTTGAGCAGGAAGCCGCGGGAGCGGGTGGTGTCAACCAAGCAGTTGTCAAACAGGAAGCCCGCGCCGTTGGCGGAAAGGTTCTCAATCAGCGCGCCGTCCTCCAGGGTAACGGCCTGATCAAGGGTGAGGGTGTAGGTCTGCCAGCCGGCGGATTCGGGCTCCGCCGTCACGGTCGCGGTGGCCAGCAGCTTGCCGCCGCGGGTGAAGATCAGCGCCGTGTCGCCCACTTGGAAGTTGGCGGGCAGGCCGGAATACATGTTGTCGCCGGCGGTGTAGGTCAGCTTGTTGCCTTCCGCGTTAAAGGAAACCACCTTGCCGAACTCACCGCTGATGTTGGTGCCGTCGTCGGTCATGTTCTCAAACAGGCAGTTGACCACCTGCGGGCCGACGCGCATATTGGTGCTGTGGGTCGCGTCGCAGGTCGAGATCAGCGGAGCCGGCCCGCGCAGGCGGCCCTGCTCGTCGGTCCAAATCAGCCCGTCGCTGTACAGATCCTGATCAATATCCGGATCAAGCACGGGGGCCGCCTTGGGGGTGATCGCCACGCGGTAGAGCTGGGTATTCCCGTCGCCGTTGCGCTCCTGGAAACCGAAGCCCGCGCCGCTGATGATGCTGAAGTCCTCAAACCGGACGTCGCCGCAGCCGGTCAGGACAACCACGCTGGTGCCGTTGCCGCGCACCGTGATTTTTCCGCCGACCTCGAGCTCCTGCCCGCGGTCATTGCGCAGCACGCAGCGGTGCTTGCCGTCGCCCTGGTAGGTGATGCTCTGGAAGCCGATGTCGGCAAAGGGCGTCTCCTCGCCCGGACGGAACGCCTCGACGTACAGCGAACCGGATTCCGGGTAATAGTGGGTGTCAGTCAGGTCCGGCAGATAGCCGGGATCGGTCTGGATGATAACGTAGTCGTCGCCCTTCTCAATCACGGTGCCCTGCCCGTTGGCATTGAGCTCGTGGCTGATATACAGGCCGTAAACCGTCACATCCTGGCAGTTGTTCATGGTAAAGACGGTGCTCTCGTATTCCTCAAACTCCACCGCCACGCCGTAGGCGTACAGGGAGTAATCGGTCACGCCGGCCAAAGCCAGGGCGTCCTCCGTATACAGGCCCGGCGGGACGATCCCGTAGGTCTGGTTGCGGGCGGAGAGGCTGAGGTACCGCGAGAGCTCAAGCGTCTCGTCCGCCGTGCGCACCGAGGTCTTGTGCTCCATGCCCGCGAAGATTTCGACGTTGGTCTTGGGCAGGAGATCCTCGTTGACGCCGTTCTCCTCCCGCACGGCCGGGTCGTACAGGTCGTCGCCGTAGGTGTTTTCGGAGCCGGTGGTCGTAATCCCGCCGTCCACCGCGTTATCCTGCATCAGCAGGTAGTCCACGTCCGTCGCGCTCACCGCGCCCGAAACCGTGTTCTCCGCCAGGGTGATGCTCACCCCGCCCGTCACGGTGATCTCGTCCGCCGTGTTGAGCAGCAC
>CAJFQI010000060.1 GCA_904419005.1 Candidatus Avimonas faecium
TGGTGACCCGGATGACCACCGACGTGGTGAATGTGCAGATGTCCTTCATGATGATCATCCGCGTGGCAATCCGCGGCCCGCTGATGCTGATCTTCTCCTTCATCATGGGCTTTGCCATGGGGGGGCGGCTGGCCATGATCTTCCTTATCACCATCCCGCTGCTGGGTATCGGGCTGGTGCTGGTCATCCGCAAGGCGACGCCGATTTTCCGCCGGGTGTTCCGCAAATACGACGCGCTCAACGATTCGGTGCAGGAAAACGTGCAGGCCATGCGGGTCGTCAAGAGCTATGTGCGGGAGGACTACGAGAAGAAGAAGTTCACCGCCGCCGCGGAAGACGTCTGCAAGGACTTCACCAAGGCGGAGCGGATCATGGCGCTCAACAACCCCATGATGCAGTTCTGCGTATACGCGGGTATGGCCTTTGTGCTGTCCTTCGGCTCCTACGCTGTTATCACCAGCCGGGGCATGGAAGTCGCGGTGGGCCAGATGTCCGCCATCCTTACATACAGCTTCCAGATCCTCATGAGCCTGATGATGCTGTCCATGGTGTTCGTGATGATCACCATGTCCATGGAATCCGCCGAGCGTATCGTTGAGGTCCTCAACGAGAAAAGCAGCCTGACCAGCCCGGAGGGCGCCATCACCGAGGTCAAAGACGGCTCGATTGACTTTGACGATGTGAGCTTCAAGTATTCCAAAAAGGCCGAGCGCATGGCGCTGGCCGACGTGAACCTGCACATCAAGTCCGGGGAGCTGATCGGCATCCTGGGCGGCACCGGCTCGTCCAAATCCACGCTGGTGCAGCTCATCCCCCGCCTGTACGACGTCACCGAGGGCTGCGTCAAGGTGGGCGGCGTTGATGTGCGCCGGTACGACCTGGAAACCCTGCGCAACAGCGTGGCCGTCGTGCTGCAGAAGAACGTGCTGTTCTCCGGCACCATCAAGGACAACCTGCGCTGGGGCAACCCTGACGCCACCGACGACGAGATGCTCGAGGCCTGCAAGCTGGCGCAGGCCGACGAGTTCATCCAGCAGTTCCCCGACAAGTACGACACCTGGATTGAGCAGGGCGGCGCCAACGTCTCCGGCGGCCAGAAGCAGCGGCTGTGCATCGCGCGCGCGCTGCTGAAAAAGCCGAAGGTGCTGATCCTGGACGACTCCACCAGCGCCGTAGATACCCGCACCGACGCGCTGATCCGCCAGGGCTTCCGCGAATTCATCCCCGAGACGACAAAGATCATTATCGCACAGCGCGTCGCCTCCGTGCAGGACGCTGACCGGATCATCGTGATGGACGGCGGGCGCATCAGCGCCATCGGCACCCACGACGAGCTGATGAAGAACAGTGAAATTTACCGCGAGGTATATACTTCCCAGACCAAGGCAGGTGATCAAGATGGCGAAGAATAAGACCGCTTCCGCTCCCGTCCGCACGACGACGGCCCGGGGCCAGCGCGCGCCCAAGGGCGTGCTGCGCCGGCTGCTGCGCACCCTGTTTGAGTTCTATCCGGTGCTGCTGCCCATCACGCTGGTGTGCATCCTCATCAACGCCATTGTCAGTTCAATACCGGCCGTGTTTATGCAGAACATCATTGCCGTTGTAGACGATTCCTATAAAAGCGGAGACTGGACGTCCGTCGCCGGGCGCATCCTCACCTATGTGGGCATCCTGGTGGTGATGTACGTCATCAGCCTCGTTGCCGGCGCGTTTTATACCCAGATGATGGCGATCATCACCCAGGGCTCCCTGAAAAAAATGCGCGAGAAAATGTTCAGCCATATGCAGGACCTGCCCATCAAGTACTTTGACACCAACGGCCACGGCGACATCATGAGCTATTATACCAACGATGTCGATACCCTGCGCCAGCTTATCAGCCAGAGCCTGCCGCAGATCCTGATCTCCGGCGTGACCCTGCTGACCGTGTTCGGCATCATGATGTATTACAGCATGATCCTGGGCCTGATCGTAGTGGTCGGTGTGGTCTGCATGGTGTTTTCCGCCCGGGCGATCACGAACCGGTCCTCCAAATACTTCCTGCGCCAGCAGGTCACGCTGGCCAAGGCCGAGGCCTTCATGGAAGAGATGATGACCGGCCAGAAGGTCATCAAGGTGTTCTGCCATGAGGAGGGCGCCAAAGCCGACTTTGACAAGGTTAACGGCGAAATCTTCTACAACGCCCGCAACGGCAACCGCTTCGCCAACATCCTGATGCCCCTGCTCGGCAACATCGGCAACGTGATGTACGTCGTGGTGGCCCTGGTGGGCGGCGCACTGCTGCTGACGGACGTGCCCAACCTCAGCATCTCCGGCATGGCGTTCAGCATCAGCATCGTGGTGCCCTTCCTGAACATGACCAAGCAGTTTGCCGGCGCGATCGGCCAGGTGTCCAACCAGGTCAACATGGTGATCATGGGCCTGGCGGGCGCGCACCGCATCTTCGCCTTGCTGGACGAGGAGCCCGAGGCCGACGAGGGCTATGTCACCCTGGTCAACGCCAAGGAGAACGCCGACGGCAGCCTGAGCGAGTGCCCGGAGCGCACCAACGTCTGGGCGTGGAAGCACCCCCATCACGACGGCACCGTCTCCTACACCCGCCTGCAGGGCGACGTGCGTTTCTTTGACGTCGACTTCGGCTACACGCCGGAAAAGACCGTGCTGCACAACATCACCCTGTACGCCAAGCCAGGCCAGAAGGTGGCCTTCGTCGGCTCCACCGGCGCAGGCAAAACCACCATCACCAACCTCATCAACCGCTTCTACGACATTGAGGACGGCAAGATCCGCTACGACGGCATCAACATCAACAAGATCAAAAAAGCGGACCTCCGCCACAGCCTCGGCATCGTTTTGCAGGATACCAACCTCTTTACCGGCACGGTGATGGAGAATATCCGCTACGGCAACCTAGACGCCTGCGACGAGGAGTGCATCGCCGCGGCGCAGCTCGCCGGCGCGGACGATTTCATCCGCCGCCTGCCCGAGGGGTACAACACCATGCTGCACGGCAACGGCGCGAACCTCAGCCAGGGCCAGCGCCAGCTGCTGGCCATCGCGCGGGCGGCCGTCGCCGACCCGCCTGTGATGATCCTGGACGAGGCGACCAGCTCGATTGACACCCGCACCGAGGCCATCGTGCAGCGGGGCATGGACGCGCTGATGACCGGGCGCACGGTATTCGTCATCGCCCACCGGCTGTCCACCGTGCGCAACTCCAACGCGATCATGGTGCTCGATCACGGCCGCATCATTGAGCGCGGCACCCATGAGGACCTCCTCAAGCTCAAGGGCACCTACTACCAGCTGTACACCGGCGCGCTCGAGCTCGATTAACCGGCCGCGCATCGCCCCGCTTGCGCGCATCCCGCGGACAAAACGCCCCGGGCCCCGGCCTCCCGCTGTGGAAGGCCGGGGCCCGGGGATTCATTTATCCGGAGGCGTGCTTCCTGCACTAAGCCGTACAGCGTAAGCGGCCCGCTGAGCAGCGCCTCCCGGTAAAGCTCGACAACCGGCCCCACCCGGCAGGGCATACAGCAGCTTTGGCCAGTCCGGCCTTCCGCGATATATCCCTTTTCATAGGCCTGGCTTTGTATGGTATACCAAGGCTTTGCCGCCGGGGCCTATGAGCCGTTGGCTTTCCGGATAGATTTTCCTTGCGGCCGCCGACGGCTGGAATGTTTCCCGGATGGTGACGCCGATGGCTCTCTGCCAAGGCATGAAAAAAGCTCTGTGCAAGGGATACCCCTTGCACAGAGCTTCCATACGGCCTTCTGCTGTCAGAACCCCTCACAGGGAGCTCAGCGGCGGGACGCGGCGTTACTGGATCTCAAGCCGGCGGGAGGTCGGCGCGGGAGCGTCCTTCTTCGGCAGGGTCAACTTCAGCACGCCGTCCTTGTACTCGGCGGTGATGGCGTCGGCCTTGACCTGCGAGACGTCAAAGCTGCGCTGGTAGGAACCGTAGGAGCGCTCGCAGCGGATATAATTGCCCTTCTTGTCCTTCTGCTCGGCCTCGGTGTGGCGCTCGGCGCGGATGGTCAGCCGGTTGTCGTCAACGTCAATCGCGATGTCGCCCTTTTGGAAACCGGGCAGGTCAGCCTCAAGCACATAAGCATCCCCGGTATCCCGGATGTCGGTGCAGAATTCGGTCGGCGTGTCGCGGAAGAAGCGTCTCTCCATTTCTTCCATTTCGCGGAACGGGTCAAACGAAGCCAGCCCATGGTTGCGGCGGAAAGGTGAAAGTTCAAACATACAAATCCCTCCAAAGAATACGCCGTCTTGAACACGGCGGAAACAATCCGTCCACCACCGCGCGGCGGGGATTGCGCCGGCCGCGCGTCCGGGCTACGCGCCCGGTAGATGAATAGTCCGACGAGAAGGGGCCTGCGGGACCGACCGGTTTTCCCGGCCCATCGCCTGGCTTCCTTTCGTCTTTCTATGCTTTTATCCTAGTCCTGATTTATGACCGATTTACGCACAATATATGAACGGTTTGTAAATAATTAGCACTCTCATCTTGAGAGTGCTAATTCCGCCGTTCCCCGGCTTCCCTTTCCCTGCCCATAAATTTTTTATGCCAAGCCGTGAACCTCCCTGCCTTTTTCCCGACTATAGGGGTGAAAGCGCTTTCAAAGGAGACCCTCTCATGAATAAACTGCATCCGCTGACAGAGTATGTTGATCGGCTGTATGCCGCCGCCTTGAAAAAGACGGGGGATTCCTTCGCCGCGCAGGATCTCGCGCAGGAAACGTTCCTTGCCGCGGCCCGTTCGCTGGCCGCCGGCAAGGAACCGGAAAACCTGTGGGCGTGGCTCTGCCGGATCCTCTCCAACAAATACTACGACTCGCTGCGCGAAAAGTATAACCGGCCGTGGGTAAGCCTTGAAAGCCTATCCCCCGACCTCCCGGACCGGGAGCCGGAGGACGACGATACGGCGGAGCTGCTGCAGGCCGTCCGCCGGGAGCTTGGCTACCTCTCAAGGCTTCACCGCGAGGTGATAGTACGCTTTTATCTGCGCGGGGAACCAGTGGAGAAGATCGCACAGGACCTGGGGATCCCGGCCGGCACGGTCAAAAGCCGGCTCAGCGCCGGGCGGCGGCGCATCCGGGAAGGAGTGGACAGAATGGAAAACTATGATAAGCAAAGCTACGCGCCGGACCAGCTCTTTCTTTCCTGTTCCGGCAGTGTGGGCTACCACCGCGAGCCGTTCTCGCTGGTCCCGCACGACGACGTGCTGGCGCAGAGCGTGCTGCTGGCCGCCTATGAAAAGCCGCTGACCGAAAGCGAAATCGCAAAAGCCCTCGGCGTACCCGGCGCTTTTGTAGAGCCGGTCGTCCAGCGCCTTGTAAGCGGGGAGCTGATGCAGCGCACCGACGGCGGCCGGGTATACACCGAC
This sequence comes from Candidatus Avimonas faecium, assembly GCA_904419005.1. Taxonomy (GTDB): domain Bacteria; phylum Bacillota; class Clostridia; order Oscillospirales; family Acutalibacteraceae; genus Avimonas; species Avimonas faecium. Next base: position 5,396 of record CAJFQI010000060.1, read on the forward strand.
TTTATCCTCTACACCGAAAAGGACCGCAAGGCCACCTTCCCGCAGCAGCTGGCGGTTGCCCGCGACCATTTCGCCCTCTTCTGGGAACCGGTGGAGCAGGCGCTGGCCGCGCTGCGCGGGCAGGATTACTACCAAAGGCAGAGCCCCACCGCCCGGCTCAAGCTGGAGCTGCACTTCGCCATCCGCCTGCTGATGAACGCGCTTGTCGACGTGCGGGACGAGGTCACGGGCTCCATGCCGTATGAGGAATACCCCTACCGCAAGGACGGCGGCCGTTGGTTCGCCATGGGCAGCGTCTACCCGCCGGACTACTCGTTTGAGGCGGACGGCGGCTATTGGAAATACTCCATCAGCGGCGAGGCCGGGACGGAGCTCAAAAACTTCCGGGACGCGGGGTATCTGGCGCTGTTCAAATACGACACGGCGCTGGGCCGCTACCCCAACGAGTATTTCAAGGCGGAATACGTCCGCTGGCTGTACGAGCTGCGGCAGCAAATCCCGCCGGAGGCCTCGGCCGCCGGGGAGCAGGTGTTCCAGGCGGCGGAAGGCCTGCTGGAAAGCGGCGTCCTGCGGCGGGAGGGCGGCGCGCTGGCGCTCGCTGTCCCGGTGCTGACCCGTGCAGAATACCGCGGCGAAGGCGCGCTGGCCAGCCAGCACCAGGCCGCGCTTTACCGCCAGATCCGCGAGGTGCTGCTGCCCGTCTTTGAAAGCGGGTATGTGCGCCTCCCCGCCCACCTCCACAGCGTCCCCAAATGGCAGACGTATATGCACTGCGGCGACAGCGTGCCGATGGCGGTCATCCATAACGCCGTGGAAAAGGGGCGGTTCCTGGCCGGTCACGGCGGCCCCCTGCCCGCCTGCCTGCTGGTATACGACCCCGCGTAACGGCCGCCGAGCCGATTTGCCTTTCCCCAGGGCGGAGGGGCTTCGCCTGCGGCGCTTCCCCGCCCCAAAGCAAAGGCCCGCGCCGGTTGGCGCGGGCCTTTGCTTTGCTATCCCACGTTTGCTGCCGCTCTATCCGCTCAACAGACCGCCGCCTGGGACTGCCCGATGCCCGGCGGCGTCTCGCCGAGCCGGCGGGTCAGGTGCAGCAGCAGGTCGTCGTCGTTGCAGCAGGCGGTATACGGCTCCAGCGGCCGGCCCTGATACCAGACGCCGGTTCCGTCCGGCAGATAGCCCCGCTTGGCGTACAGCCGCTGGGCCGCGCCGTATCCGGCGTGGAGCCCCACGCTCAGCGCCACCGTATCGCTCCACCGGCCCGCCTCGGCCTCGGCGGCGTCCAGCAGGCGGGCGCCGATCCCCCGCCGCCGGTAGGCGGGATAGACCCGCAGGTCCGAAATCAGCGGGAGGCCGCTTTCGGCGAAGGGCGGCTCCTTGGCCTGCGGCAAGAGGGTGACGTACCCGGCAAAGCGGCCGTCCCACTCCGCCACGAAGACGAACCGCTCCCCCCGCTGCTGCTCGGCATAATACCCGTCGTACGCCGCCCGGGCGGAGTGCCAGCCCTCCCGCCGGTTCAGCCGGTCAATGGTCTCGGCATCCTCCGGCCCCATGGGGCGGAGCCGGAGCGCGATTTCATCCGTTTGAGGCTTCGGCATCGCTCTCCCCCCTTTCCTGTCCTGTGTTTTCCCGGGCGTCCCGCCTTCTCCCGAGTGGGGCCGCGCCGCTTAGTCGTTGGGCCGCTGGTAAAAATTCCCGGCGACCTGGTCGGTTTTCAGGATATTGATGAAGGCGTGGGGGTCGATCGCCCGCACCGCCTTGGTCACCCTTTTCACCTGATCCCCCGCAATGACCGAATAAATCATGCTGCGGGGCTGCCCGTTATACAGGCCGGTCCCATGGAACAGGGTGGCTCCATGATGGGTGGAATCCTTGATCTGCTCGTAGATTGCCTCCGCCTGGTCGGTGATAATAAAAAGGGTGGTGCGCTTATAGCGGGGGTTGAGGAGATGGACGACCTGGGTAGAGGCAAACTGGAACAGGATCGAATACAGCGCCTTATCCCAGCCGAACAGCATCCCCGCGACAACCAGCATGGCGGCGTTGCCGAACAGGATATAGTTCCACGCGTCAACGCCAAGCCGCTCCGACAGGGCAACCGCGATAAAGTCGGTGCCGCCGCTGGTCGCCCGCCCCAGCAGGCAGAGGCTGATCGCAAAGCCGTTGATGATACCGCCGAAAACGCAGATGAGCAGCACATCGTCGGTCAGCGGGACGGAGGGCAGCAGGTCGGTCAGCACGCTGGTCAGCACGATCATCAGGCAGGAGTACAGGGTAAACCGCCGGCCGATCAGCCGGAAGCTGATCACCGCCGGGACTGCATTGAGAAGGAAATTGATCAGCGAAAACGGCAGGGAAACGTGCAGGAACTGCGCCGCACTCCGCTGGATCAAAAGGGTCAGCCCGTTGAACCCGCCCGGGAACAGCCCGCCCGCATCAACAAAGCTGTTGATGTTGACCGCCATGATGACCGAGGCGAGCACCACCAGGCCGAGCCGCAAAAAATGCTCCCGCAGGGAAACTGCGGGCGGCGCCGGCTTAGCCGGCGGGGATGTCTGTGCCTTCTGTGCCATATCCGGATCCCTCCTCATAACCATAGCGCCGCCCTTCCGGCTTCGTTACCGGCCTTTTCCGGCGGCGCAACCGAAAATGCCTCCGGCATTTTCCTTCACGGGTTTCTTCCCTGCGGCCGCCTTTCCGGCTTCGTTACCGGCCTTTTCCGGCGGCGCAATCTAATGGTATTATAGCATAAAGCCGCCGCGCTGCGCACAAAAAATACCAGATCCCTGCGTTTCTTCAAACACTATTACGCGGCAACGGCCGGATCCCCCACGGCCGCCGCAGAGGATGAACGGGGTGCTGCGGGCCGGGCCGATCCGCCGCTCGTCTAGGCGCTGTTCCCTGCTCGCCGGGAAACGAAAAAGTCAAGACGGGGCGCGGGATCTCCTACGGCATCGTCACGCAGAGGATGCGTCGCTTCGTCAATCCGTTGATGCAATCTCATATCCCGCGTTTTTCAATATATGCAATGCCCTGGGATAATTTTCTTTTTTGATGAGGATATAATCGGTATCAAAGGTTGAAACCGCAAAAATGGGAATCGCGTTATCTGCTAAAATCCCGGCAATTCCAGCCAATATTCCAATCAAGGAGAAATCCAAGGCGCCTTGAATGCAAAAGGCTCTCCAGCCGTCATCCCTTTGCACTGCATTCGGCGGCACATCATCGGTAAGGCAAACTAACGATTTTTCTGTGCTGGTTTTCCCTATAAAGCTATATTCCGTATCCAAATTCACAAGGGAATAGTCCATTACTTTACACACTGAAAAATCCCGGTGGATCTTTTGAATTTTCATCGTTTCCCCTCCTGCAAATCTCGTTTCCCGCTCGCCGCTATGAGGGAATTATACCATAGGGCTGCGCACGAATCCACATCCTTTCAGTCCCGCGGCGTATCCCATCCTTCCATATGGCCGCCGCCCTGGATGGGGGGATCGGATAAGGCATGGACGCTGTGCCGGCCGAACCGCCCCAACGGGCAGAGGCTGCGGGAAGGCGCCGCTGGGCCCGCTTTTCTATCCGTTGGGAAAGGGGCCGCTCCCGGGCCGCCCCGCTTTTCTTGACAGGGCAAAAATAAACCCAAATAAAAAAATTTACTTGACAGAAGCAATCTCATGCGCTAAGATAAGAACAAACGTTCTTATCCGGCTGTTAACCAAGTGCCCCTGCATACCCGGAGAAGCCGCATGGTCTAAAAGCAGCGCTCTGCCGTACCTGCGGCATCCTCGCAAGCAAGACGCAGCCTCTGGGAACGAGGGAAGGGCGGGATAGGCAGGATACGGTCAGCGGATGCACCGGGGAGGCCGGTGGAAGCAAAAGCACTTTCCCCAAATATGGAAGGAGGAGAGGGAGTTGAAACGATGCCCATTGGAACATTGCGAATGGAGGGGGGCGGCGGACCGGCACTGCTTATGGCCCGGCGAATGGTGCCCCCGCCGGGAGGAAAGGCTGCGCGGCTTATGGACGCGGGCCCTGGCCTGGACGGCCGGGAAGCCCGGCTCAAAGGGCCGTAAGCCGCTCGGCTCAGCCCGCCGCCAAAGCCTGCGCTGCGGCGTACCGGGGCGGGAGGCGGGCCGTTTTTCGTGCTGCCGGGCGGCATTGACAAGTCCCGGCAAACCGCGTACAATGGCTGGGGAAGGAGACATGCCGTTCCCGGACAAGGAGGCCGATCGATGAGCGATAACGACAAGAACCTGGAGATCATCAATCACCTGCTGGTGGAGACCTTCCATGAAATCCTAAAGGTGGAGGAGCAGTCCCTGCGGCTGGCTGCCGGTGCGGCGGTCACGGTGACGGAGCTGCATACCCTTGACGCGATCGGGAACGGTGAGCCCCGTACGGTATCCGCGCTGGCGGCGGCGATGCGGGTGACGGTAAGCACGATGACGATCGGGATCAACCGCCTGGAGAAAAAGGGCTTTGTGGAGCGGGTCAGGGAAAACGGCGACCGGCGTCTCGTCCGAGTTAAGCTGACCGAACAGGGCAAAAAGCTGGCATATATTCACCGCCGTTTCCACCGCCGGATGACGCGGGCGGTGGTTGACCGCTTGGACGCGCAGGAGGTTTCTATCCTCTGCCGCGCGATAGAAAACCTGAAGGATTTTTTCCGTGAGGAAAGCGAACACAACGCCAAGCGCCGGGAGGGGCCGGAGCCGGCAATGCCTGCGGCAGCGCCCGCATCCGGTGCCCAAGGATAGCCGCCCCGTCAGCGGGCGGACGGCCTGGACAAAGAGGAAGAGAGAACGGAGAGTCCCGAAAAAGGCCCTCCGTTTTTTGATGCCGGGCCGGAAATCATAGGAAGCCGCCGAAAGCTCCCGCGCGCGGCGGCCTTGGGAGCCTCCACCCCCATATAGGCCGGGAGGCGCCCCTTTGCCGCATACCGCGTCAAAAGGTTTTGGCGCATTAGATGGCTGGGCTGCTTTGCCGTTTGAATCGGCGTGAATTTCAAGCCCTTCCATATCCTGGGCAGAAAAGAGCGCCGTTATATACGATTCCCTGTGTATTTTTTCGCTGCGGCGAGGCAAACTAAAACGACGTTTCCAAAGGGGAGGTGTGAATGATGGACAAATGTCGTGCAAACCGCAGCATCAAATGCACGGTGGAGCAGTGCGCCAACCACTGCACGAGCGAGCAGTATTGCTCTTTGGACTGCATCACGGTGGGAACCCATGAGATGAACCCGACCATGGACCAGTGCACCGACTGCAAATCGTTCCAGCCGAAGCACTAAGCGGTGGAAAAGCGGCAGATGCCTGTCAATGCATGGCATTGACAGGCATCTGCTTAAGCAGTCCCCGGAGCAGGGATGCCGGCACCCGACGTCATAGGCCCCTCTGTGACCTCCATCCCTTTGTACTTACGTTTTGATGATCTGCTGCCAGTCTTTTTGATCCTCTTGTTAAATGATTTTTTTACAGCGCCTTGGGCCGGGCGCCGTCCAGCACCTGCACAGGCACTGGGCAGCTCATCGGCCGGGAGAGTGAAAAACGGACGGAAGCTCATTGCGGATTGCAAGAGCAGGGAGCCCATTTGGGCTCCCTGCTCTTCTGCTGAGTGTAGTTTGGATGGCCTGGAAGGCTAGGGATCCGGGGTCAAGGCCGGGCTCTGTCCGGAGGGCCTGCGGCTTACCACCAGCCGCTGCCCCCTTCGTAGATCTCGCGGCAAAGCTCCAGCAGCCGCGCATACTCCGCGTCGTCCAGCGCGCGGTAATAGCCGCCAAACTTCACCATCCCGCGCCCGTCGGCCAGACGTCCGACCCAATATTCCAGCACCTTTTTAAATTCATCGTTTCTCAGATCAATTTCGTATTGGATCGTGCAGCCCGCCGTCTCCTGCTCCGATTGCAGGCTGTTCCAGCCGATATACGGCTTGGATACGGCAATCTCCAGCATTTCCTCCAGCGGGGACAGATCCTTGAAGATCTTAGGATACATCGTATTGCCTGCACCGGCCGCTTCCCGGTCGCCGATGGACGCCTGCGCCGTATTGGCCTGGATGAGCGTATAATCCAATTGACGCCGCTCCATCTTGCCGCCGTCGAATTCCCCATCGGTATAATATTCCGCCAAATCGAGCGGGTCGCTGTAAGCGGGCAGGGAGGTATACAGCGGGATCCCGTCCGCTTCCTCGGCCTGCGGGGACAGCGCCTTGCGGAAATACTTGCCGGGGTCGCCGCCGGCGCGATCCAGCCAATAGGCAGGTTCGCCGCCGTACCGGACATAGATGGAGAAGGTGCCGTCCCGGTAATCGTCCATAAACAGGTAGGCATTCCCCCATTGCTTCATGACGACGCAGGCGTAGCCCTGCCCGGAAAAATAGGAAAGCTGTAAGCCGGCGCCCCATGCCGGATCCGGCGGGTTCAGGCCGTCCCGGAAATACGCCTCCATTTCCGACAGGCTGGAATAGGTATCGTACAGCCGCTCAATATCCGGCAGGTCATACTGCTGCATATACCATGCGCGTTCGGCGTCCGGATCCTGGACGGCGGTCGTGTATTGCAGCAGCAGGCGGGTGCCGTCGTTGCTCCGGTACAGCCGGTGCACCGCCAGGATATTTTCGGGCAGGGAGGCGGTCTGCTCGACATAGCCTTCGTCCACCGGTACGGCAAAGGATTCCCCGGTGGACAGGCTGAGGCATTCCACCTGCCCCTCCCCTTGGGAATAGGTGTACAAATAGCCGTCGGCCGCGCAGTAGGCGCCCACGTTTTCCCGGAGCACTTCCGGTTCCCCTTCGCCCGACAGCGGCACCGCAGTGATCGTATAGGACGGGCCGGTGAAGGAGGTGCCATAATCCGCCGCCTGGATATCCAGCAGCTGCCAGGCTTCCGCCGTCCCCTCCGGGGCCGTTTCTCCGGTCGCGGTATCCAGCACCTGCACGCCCGTCTCCGTCTGGACGACGACGGCAGCGTCCCCCTCGGTAAAGCGGGCGATCTTCCCGGCCCCTTCCCATTCCCGGCCGGTTTCCAGGTCCCGCATCCGCCACCGGCCGGCTTTGGTGCCCACGTTAAGGTACGAGTCCTGCGTCGTTGTGGGGTAATAGGCAAGGTACCGTCCCCCCGGGGAAAATACCAGCCGCTTATACGGTTCCACATACTCAGCCGGGAAATCATAAATGTGCTCTACGACGGCTTCTTCGTCAATATGGACCAGATACAAGGCGGCAGGCCGGTCAGCGTCCCCTGGATCCAAGGCGGCGACGGTACGCAGATCGTCCGCGTAACGCAAGACCAGCGCCGCCTGCGTTTCGGTATGGGAAACCACCGACGGCAGAAGGATCAGCCGGTCGGTTTGCAGATCGTAGCAATAATCGGCCCCATACGCGCCGTCCACTGTGGTGCTGAAGAGGCAGCGATCAACAGCGGGGCTGACGGCATAAACGTTCAGGCTGTCCGCCGCTCCCAGACTGGGGCCGAATTTTTCCTGTATACGCTCAGACAGGCACAAAATCTCTCCGGTTTCCGCGTTGTAAAATACGCCGCTGCAACCGCTCCCGTGCCCCTCGGCCGTCGCCGGATCCAGCTTGAGCCAGACGGCGTTGTAGCAATCAAGGATGCGGGTATCCGACCGCAGCGGGAATTCCGCCTGCGCCGTCCCCTGCGCCTGCACACGGATGTGGGTCCCCCCGGGCGCCGCGCCCAGCTTTTCCGGCGCCGCCCGGCCGCCCTGGGTCAATACCAGCTTATCCTGCGGGTAGGTCAGCGCCATGGCCGTCAGCTCGCCGGGGGCATACCAGACGGGGACGGTATACACGCCTCCGACGCTGGAGGACGGAACGGACGGGGCGGGCTGCACGACGGAAAGGCCGGCTGGGTTCCCATCGCCATGAAGCAGGGCGGCGGAAAGCATCCCGACCCCTACCGCCACGGCCAGGCAGGCCGCAGCGATCCCCCCGTACAGGGGAAGACGTCGCTTCCGCCTTCCTGCGGCCTGCGCAATATACTCTTCTTTGATCTCGCTCATGGCTGCAAAGAGCGACCCGGGCTTTATCGCTTTTTTCTGACGCATACGCTCTCTCCTTCCCCTAAATCCACACATCCTGTTCCCGCAGGTAGGAACGCAGCTGCTCCCGCAGGCGGGAAAGGCGGACGGCAGCCGTATTTTCACGGATTCGCAAGTCGTCTGCGATGGCGCCGATGCTCTCGCCGTAAAAGTAGCGCCGGACAAATAAGCGCCGGTTCTCCGGCGAGAGGCCGGACAAAAACGCGTTCAGGTATGCTTTGAGTTCCTGCTGGTCAAGATAGTCTTCCGCGTCCTCCAGGGCGGCGATGCCTTCTTCCAGTTCTAAGCATATGGCATGGCCGCCCCGGCGTTCCGCTGTTTTATACCGGAGGCGGTCTACCGCCCGTCGCCGCACCAGCGCACAGGAATACGCAGACAGAGAACGCGGATTCTGCGGAGGGATGGTACTCCATACGTCCAAAACCGCGTCGTTGACGCATTCCTCCACATCTTCCTCCGAGGAAAGGAAATTCCGCGCGAGCTGGTGGAACAGCCGGCCGTACTGTGCCAGAAGCCGCGCGACCGCAGTTTCCGATCGGCTGAAAAATAACTCAATAATCGACGAATCGTCCATACGCGTCCTCCCCTCTCGTTTATTCAGTCGAAAAGCGAAGGAATTTATTACCTATTTTTATTATAAATGATTCGAAAAATTTTGCAATTTTCGCCTGCTTCTCCACTGGCCGGATGCTCTCCTGCCGCCATTTCCTTATCAAAGGGAAGCTCTGCCTTGAAGCCTTGCCGGACATCCATTCGCTTTCCCCTCCGCAATGGGGATCACGGTACAAAAACGGACGGAAGCTCATTGCGGATTGCAAGAGCAGGGAGCCCAAATGGGCTCCCTGCTCTTCTGCCGGGCCGGCTTGGATGGCCAAAAAGATACCCTGTCCCCGAATGGGGAAACGGGGATTTTCCATAT
>CAJFQI010000061.1 GCA_904419005.1 Candidatus Avimonas faecium
TCGCTGCTCTTCTGGATGGTCTGGATATCGAGCTTATCGCCGTATTCCTTCATCACGTCTTCGTACATCTGGCCGATGAAGTCCGGGACGGCGACGTCTTCCTTGGATTCGCCGCTGTTGAGCTTCAACAGGGCGACCGCACCGACAAACAGCAGGGCGACCAAGACAAAGGCGCCAGCTACAGCGGCAAGGATCGGGATCACCGGCGGGCCCTTGCGCGCCTGCTCTTCCTCAAGCTCCTCCTCCGACGGCTCCTCCTGCTCCGTCTCGTTCCCCTTCACGCGGGTAATTGCCTCGACAAAGCGGGTGGGCGTTTCGTCAACAAAATATTTATACTCAAAATGGATGCTGGGGTTCCGCTTAAACTCGTCGATATCGTACAGCATTTCCGCCGCGCTCTGATAGCGCTTGGCGGGATCTTTCTGCATTGCCTTCAGGGTGATTTCTTCCAGCCCTTCCGGGATATCGGGGTTAATTTCGCTCGGCCTTTTCGGTTCAGCCTGCATCTGCATGATGGCGATCGACACGGCGTTGTCCGCCTCAAACGGAAGCTGACCGGTCAGCATCTCATACAGCATGACGCCGACCGAATAGATGTCCGCTTTTTCGTCGGTAATCTCGCCGCGGGCCTGTTCCGGGCTGATGTAGTGGACCGAGCCGATCGCCTTTTCCTCAGCGCTGGTGGCGCGGACGTCGCTCCGGGCAAAGCGGGCAATCCCAAAATCGGTCACCTTGATGGTTCCATCCGGCAGCAACATGATATTCTGCGGCTTGATATCCCGGTGGACAATCCCCTTATCGTGCGCGTGCTGGAGAGCGCGCAGAATCTGCACGGTAAAGTGTACCGCCTCTTTCCAGCGGATGTCCTTCTGCTGGTCGATATACTCCTTGAGCGTAATCCCGTCAATATATTCCATGACGATGTACTGAAGCCGGTCGCCAAAGCTCACGTCGTACACCTTGACGATGTTCGGGTGGGACAAAATGGCAATGGCTTTGGATTCATTCTTAAAACGGCGGGTAAATTCCTCGTTGGCCAGGAACTCGTCCTTGAGGATTTTTACGGCCACGATCCGGTCGTCAATCGTATCGTAGGCCTTATAGACATATGCCATGCCGCCTACGCCGATCAGCTCCCGTATTTCGTACCGGCCGTCCAGCCTTTTGCCAATATACTTATCCACGAACCAATCACTCCTGAAATAACGAATTGCGAACCCGGAGCAAGACGCCCGGGCCCTAAGCGATCACGACGGCGGTGATATTGTCGCTGCCGCCCGCCATGTTGGCCGCATGGATCAGCCGTTCCGGCGCCTCCGACGCCTCGCCGGACTGAACCAGCGCAAATATATCTTCCGATTCCACCATGTTGGTGAGACCGTCGGTACAAATAAGGAGCCGCGACTGCTCAGGGACGGTGAACTCCATATAATCGCATTCCACGGTTTCCTCCACCCCCAGGGCGCGGGTTATAAAGTGTTTGCGTGGGTGGTTTTTTGCCTCATCCTGGGTGAGCTGCCCTTTCTCCACCATGGCCTGTACGATTGAATGGTCGCGGGTGAGCTGCTCCAGCCCCTCCGGGCCGGCCAAATATGCCCGGCTGTCGCCCACATGGGCCAGAAAAAGCGTGCGGCCGTTTAATATAGCAGCGACAACCGTCGTGCCCATCCCCCGCAGCTCCACATCTGCCATCGCCGTATCAAAAATCTCTACATTGGCGGCTGCGATCGCGCTTTCCAGCAGATTGCGCACCGAAGCGGAGGCCAGCCCCTCCCGGTAAACATCCATAATCCGGTCGGAAATCACCTTTACCGCCAGGGCGCTGGCGACATTCCCGCCGTTTGCGCCGCCCATCCCGTCGCATACAACGACAAAAAGCGCGTCGTCCGACAAACGCCCGCAGATAAAGGCGTCCTGGTTGCTTTCCCGGACACGGCCGACATCGGTTTTTCCATAGGCACGCACAGCGGTCCCTCCTTTCCGGCTGATCCGCTTTCTGGTCGTTATTTTCCTCTACAAGTCTTCCTCCGCACGGGAGGATTCCCTCTTTTGCGTTTCCTGCCGCCGCAGCTGCCCGCAGGATGCGTTGATATCGCTGCCCAGCGTACGCCGGACGGTCACGGTGATGCCATACCGCTCAAGGATGGCAGAAAAGGCGCGGAGCCGGCTGACCGGGCTGCGGCGCTGCTCCTTCCCGGCCACCTCGTTGACCGGGATCAGATTGACATGGCAGAGCATCCCGCGCAGCTTCTCCCCCAATTCCCGCGCACAGGCATCGGTGTCGTTGACGCCGGATACCATCGCATATTCAAAGGACACCCGCCTGCCGGTTTTCTGCGCGTAGTCCCGGCAGGCTGTGAGGAGCTGGTCCACCGGCCAGCGGCGGTTAATCGGCATCATCCTTGAACGCAGCTCGTCATTCGGCGCATGCAGGGAGACCGACAGGGTCAGCTGCAGGTTCTGGTCCATCAGGCGATAGATCTGATCAACCAGCCCGCAGGTGCTTAGGGAAACGTGCCGCATACCGATATGGACGCCGCCCGGCTCAGAGAGCATCTGAAGGAATCGCAGGACATTGTCAAAGTTATCCAGCGGCTCCCCCATCCCCATGAGGACCACCGAAGAGACCCGCACGCCGGTATCCTTCTGTGCGGCCTCAATCTGCCCGATCATCTCGGAGGCGAGGAGGTTGCGGGCAAAGCCGCCCATCCCGGTGGCACAGAAGGAACAGCCCATCCGGCAGCCGACCTGGGTGGAAAGGCACTGGGACCAGCCGTGATGATACTGCATCAAAACCGATTCCACATTTTCCCCGTCCGCAAGGCCATAAAGATATTTTACCGTATTATCCCTTTGAGATACAAGCTTTTTTTCAATTTTTACCGGCGGAATCCAAAAAAATGTCCGTAATTTTTCCTGAAGCGCGCGCGGGAGATTGGTCATCTCTTCAAAAGAGGTCGCGCCCGCGTCCAGCCAGGTGCGAAGCTGCGCCGCCCGGAAGGCGGGGATCCCCCGCGACACCACCTGTTCGCGCAGTTCCTCCGGCGGCATGGATTTGCAGTCAAGCAGTGTCAAGATGTCACCTCATCTCGGTTGCCGGCCGTATCGGAGGATCGGCGGACAAAGCCGGCGATATAAAAGCCGTCGGTGCCATGTACCGGCGGGAACAGCGTCAGCTGGTAGGGCAGCCCTCCATCCCGCCATAAATCCGCCCCAAGAGGAAGGGGACGGGGGGCAAAATCGGGATGCTCTGCCAGGAAACGGGCCGTCACCGCCTCATTTTCCGCGGGATTCAGGGTACAGGTGGAATACTGCAGAACACCGCCCCGGCGCACCATTTCGGCCGCACGGCAGAGGATCGCGTACTGCGTCTCCGGCAGCCCGGCGAAGGTTTCAAGCGGCTTATACCGAATCTCCGGCTTCCGGCGGATCACACCGAGCCCGGAGCACGGGACGTCGCAGATCACCCGGTCAAAGCGACCGCGCAAGGGCTCCGGACAAGGGGAGGCGGCATCCCGCGCCGCCGTGCGGATAATCCCGGCACCCAGTTCGCCGGCCCTTTTCTCCATGGCCTCGCATTTGGCCGCATAAAGGTCGCTGGCCAAAATCTCCCCCCGGTTTTCCATGTACTGGGCCGCCGTCAGGCTTTTTCCTCCCGGCGCGGCGCATACATCGGCGATCCGCTCGCCGGGCCGGGGGTTCAGCGCTTTACAGCAGAGCTGCGAGGCCATATCTTGATGATAATACCAGGTTTCGGCCGCCGGTGCAAGTTTTTTTAGGAAAGCGGGGTTTTCCACCCGTATACAGCCGGGCAGGGAGGGCACCGCCTCCAGCCGAAGCCCGGCCTTCTCCGCCTCGCGGAGGAAAGCGGCCTGCGTGGTTTTCAAGGTGTTGATCCGGATGTAAGCGGGCGGGGGCTCATTGGCGCTTTCCGCCAGCCTCTCCGCCATCTCGGCCCCATAGGCCCGGCGCCATAAGGCCAGGAGCGGCTCCGGGCAGGAGGTGCGTACCGCCAGCCCCGCTTCTCCGGGCGGCAGCCGGTCAAACAGATGAGCACGGTCCCGGTCCACCGCCCGCAGCACCGCGTTGACATAGCCGCAGGAGCGCTCCTGCCGCATCGCGCGGGCCAGCTTGACCGCCTCATTCACGGCAGCCGAAGCCGGGACCCGGTCCATATACAGGAGCTGGTAAGCGCCGGTCCGCAGGATTTCGAGCACCGCCGGATGCAGCTTTTTCAGCTTCAGGCTGGAATGGGAGGCCAGCACATAATCAAGCGTCAGCCGTCGCTCTAGCACCCCGTACAGGAGGCGGGAAGCGAAGGCCGCATCCTCCTCTTTCCATCCTTGGCGTCCCAAGGCCGTCTCCCATACCAGATGGGAATATCCCCCGTCCCGGTGGATACGGATCAGCGCTTCTACAGCGGCCTGTCGGGCATCCTTCGCCATCAGCGGTTCCTCCTGCCGCGCCCCAGGACCAGAAGGATCAGCCTCAGCAGGCTCATCAGCGAGACAAAGAGGGCGGCGACATAGGTCATTGCCGCGGCGGTCAGCACCTTGCGGGCGCCCGCCAGCTCCTCCTGCGTTAAGATCCCCTGCGCCTCAAGCGCCTTCATGGCCCTTGCGCTGGCGTTAAACTCCACCGGCAGGGTAATGAGCTGAAACAATACCGCCACCCCAAAAAAGGCGACGCCGAGGATCGCGAGATATTGAAAGTGAAACAGCAGGCCGGCGATCACCAGATAAGGCGAAAGGGTGGAGGCAAACTGCGTCACCGGCAAAATCCCCATGCGCAGCTTCACGGGGCCATAGCCAGTCGCATACTGAAGGGCGTGGCCCGTTTCATGGGCGGCGACGCCGACCGCCGCCACCGACCGGGCCGGGCCCACCGTCTCCGAAAGGCGGATCACGTTGGCGCGCGGGTCATAATGATCGGTCATTGAGCCGGCGACGCTTTCCACCGGGACGTGCAAACCGTTTGCCTGCTGGATCGCCATGCTGGCGTCCCGGCCGGTCATCCCGCTTCGGGTGGCAACTTGGCTGTATTTTTTAAACGTAGACTGTACGCCGACCTGCGCCGCAAAGGCGAGAAGGACCGCCGGCAGGACCAGGATCAAATAATAATAATCGACAAAGAAGGGCATCTCCCCCATCCTTTCTCCGGTTTATCCATCCGGCGCGGCGCCCAGGCCGCAGACGGTTTTCCTTTTTGAGTATTGGTTGAAAAAGGCGGTATACATTCCTGCCGATAAAAACTATAGCGGAAAATTATGAATAGGTTTTGAATATTCCCTTTCATTTTCCGAAAGAAACGCCGCGTTGGGCGCTGCCGCAGGAAAGAGCCTGCATCCTACGCGTATTCGCTTTTTCAATCCGGCAGAACCCGGCCGATCTCCACCGCGTGGCCGCGCAGGAAATCGGAACCGGCCATGCGCCGTCCTCCCTCGTATTGCACCTCAAGCAATTCCAGCGAGGTTTTTTCGCCGCAGGAAACTGTAAAGGGGTTTAATTTTACGACCGTACCCGGCACCGCTTCCGTCTCTTCTCCAATCCAGGAACGGTGTACCTTCAAGGTCTTGCCACCCAGCCGCGTGGATGCGGACGGCCACGGGTTCAGCCCCCGCACCTGATTATGCAGCGCCTCCGCCGGCTTCTCCCAATCGAGGAGGCTCATCTCCCGGGTAAGCATCGGCGCATAACAGGTTTCCCCCGTCTGCTCTGCCGGCCGCAAGGAACCGGCTTCCAGCGCTATCAGCGTATCGGAAAGCGCTTGGGCCCCTTCCACGGAAAGGCGGTCGTGCAACTCGCCGGCCGTCATATCGGGCGGGATGGGGCAGCGGCGGGAAAGCAGCATAGGACCGGTATCCAGCCCGGCATCCATCTGCATGGTCGTGACGCCGGACTCCGCCTCGCCATTCAGGACCGCCCACTGGATAGGCGCGGCCCCGCGGTATTTCGGCAGGAGGGACGCGTGGACATTGATGCAGCCGTACCGGGGGATGGCCAACACCTCCGGCGGGAGAATACGGCCGTAAGCCACCACCACCGCCACGTCCGCCCGGCATTCCTTCAGCTTTTCCCATGCGTCGGGGTTATTTTTCAGTTTTCCCGGCTGGTATACTGGAATTCCATGTGACAAAGCTGTTTCCTTTACAGGCGGCGGCGTCAAAACATAGCCTCTTCCCTTCGGTTTATCCGCCTGGGTGACCGCCAGGACCACCTCGTGTCCGTCCGACACCAAGCGCTCCAAGCAAGGGACCGCAAACTCCGGCGTACCCATAAAAACAATGCGCATCTTCATCCCGCCTTTTGTCTTTTCCTTATCAAAGGTATTTTTATAAATGCCACCTCAAAGGGAGGTGGCATCGCATATTTCCTGCTTCCGTATTTTTTACTTATTCACCAGGAGCCAGCATCCGAACAACGATATCCTTAAAAATGACCCCATCCAAATGGTCGCTTTCATGGCAGATACAGCGGGCGAGCAAGTCTTCGCCTTCAAGAACAAATTCCTTGCCATAGCGGTCCTGCGCCTTGATCTTTACATACCGGGGCCGGCGGACAATCCCCCATTCCCCGGGGCAAGAGAGACAGCCTTCCGTCTCTTCCTGCCTTCCTTTTTTTGCCAGGTACTCCGGGTTGATTACCTCAATTACGCCGTTTCCATCTCCCAGGTCCATAACAAACGCCCGACGGAGAACCCCCACCTGCGGCGCAGCAAGGCCGACCCCGTCGGCATGGCGCAGGGTCTCTACCATATCGTCCAGCAGCGTCCACAGCCGCTCATTGAATTCGGTTACCGGGCGGCAAACCTTATGCAGAGCCGGATCTTTATCCGTTAAGATGTTTCGCAATGCCATAAGCCATTCCATCCTTTCAGCGTTGCCTTTGCAGGATGCCGGTCAGACCAGCCGGCTTGCACCTGCTCCCGGCAAAATGTATGAAATCAACCTTGCTTTTCTATACTCTATTCCTTTCCGGCCGGCAATATCCTACTGACTCGCGTCTGTTTTTGCGGCACCATGCAGCAAGCCTACAGCATGACCGCCGGGTTTATGTCCACATAAACGGTTACGGCCTTGTTTTCCGAAGCACGGCTGAACTGCGCCAGCAGCCCGGCGGTCATTTGCCGCATCCGCGCCGTATTGACCGTTTTCACCAGCAGCTTATACCGGTATTTCCCCGCCACCCGGCTGACCATGGCAGGAGAAGGGTCAAGGGCGATCATCGGTACGTCGTGGAATTCGCCGGTCGCCGTCTCCTTGAGCAAAGCAAGAAAGCGGAAAGCCGATTGCTTTACAGCGTTCTCCTCCGCACCGACAAAGCCGAACATGCACAAGTCGGTATAGGGAGGATATTTCATCATCCGCCGGGCGGCGATTTCCGCCTCATAAAAGCCTTCGTAATCCTGTTTGGCCGCCAGTTCTATCACATAATTATCCGGCGTATAGGTTTGGATGATCGCCTTGCCGGCAAGCTCCCTTCGCCCAGCCCGGCCAACCACCTGAGTAAGCAGGGCGAAAGTGGTTTCAAAGCAGCGGTAATCATCCCCGTACAGGGATTGATCCGCCGAAAGGACGCCGACCAAGCCGACGTTCGGGAAATCCAACCCCTTGGCGACCATTTGTGTGCCGATCATCAGGGAATATTTTCCTTGGGAAAAATCGCGGAAATTTTTTTCGTAAGCGTAGCGGGACATGGTGGTATCGGTATCCATCCGCAGGATGGATACCCCCGGAAAGAGTCGCGCCAGCTCCTCCTCCGCCCGCTGGGTGCCGAGGCCGGTATACCGCATCTTGTCCGAGCCGCACTGCGGGCAGACCGCGACCGGTTCCTGGGAATGGCCGCAGTAGTGGCACATCAGCCGTCCGTTCGCCCGATGATAGGTCAGGCTGATGCTGCAGGACGGGCAGGTCACGACATGCCCGCAGGAACGGCAGGAGACAAAGGTATTGAATCCCCGCCGGTTCAGCAGAAGGATGGCCTGTCTCCCCTCCTGCAGCGTCTGGGCGATTTCCTGCCGCAGCCGGGTGCTGATGATCCCACCCTCCCCCTCGGGCTCCTGACGCATATCGACCACTTCCACGCTCGGCAGCTGGGCGTCCCCATAGCGGGAGCGCAGGATCTCAAGCGAATACCGGCCGCTTTTCGCGGCGTGGAAGGTTTCCACCGACGGGGTGGCGGATGTTAGCAGCAGCATCGCCTTATGCTTAGCGCAGCGGAAACGGGCCACATCCCGCGCGTGGTACCGCGGGGAGGCTTCGGATTTGTAGGTGTGCTCCTGCTCCTCGTCCATGACGATCAGCCCCAGATCGCCGCAGGGAGCAAATACCGCCGAACGGGTCCCCACCGTAATCTGCGCCTGCCCACGCTTAATCCGTTTCCATTCGTCCATGCGTTCGCCGATTGACAGGCCGCTGTGCATCACCGCCACACGCCGACCGTAGCGGCCGAGGAAAAGCGCCATCATCTGCGGCGTCAGGGAAATCTCCGGCACCAGCACCAGCACATGGCGGCCGTCCGCGATCACGCGGTCAATCAAATTCATATATACCTGGGTTTTTCCGCTGCCGGTCACGCCGTACAGCAGCGCCGCCGAGGGCCTGCCGCTTTGATACTGCGCGTACAGGCTGTCAAACGCCGCCTGCTGCTCCGCATTCAGGGCCGCAGAAGCAATGGGAGGCGTATCCGGCGCCGATGCATAAGGATTCCGCAGCACCTCATTGTCATATAGCTCTATAATCCCCTTTTTCTCCAGCGTCTGCACCACGGCCGGGGTTACAGAAGAAAAATAGCAGATTTCCTTTATCGAAGCGCAGCCGGCTTCTCGCAGGAGGGAAACCACCTTTTTCTGCTTTTCGGTACAGCCGCGGACGCTGAGGGCGTCGGCCAGCTCTTCCTCCTCTAGGCGCAGGCGGGCCATCCGCACCGTCGCATCCCCCATCCGGCGGAAGGCGTCGTCGCAGCGGATCAGCGCGCCGAGGCGGACCAGCCGCTCCGGCAAATCGTTATCGGCGCTGAGGCCCAGCTTAGCCAGGAGCCGGTCCCGATCTACGCCCCCTTTACAGGAAGCCACATAGTCCACGGCGGCGTATTCCTCACGGCTCAGCGCCTCCCGCAGGTCAGGGGTCAGCTCCGCCGCCCGGAAAGTGGGCTTGATCCGCAGATACAGGCCGCTTGGCAGCATGGCATGCACTGCGTCAAAAACCGTGCAGAACGTCCGCTCCTTCAGCCAAAGCGCCAATTCCAGCATCTCTTCGCTGAGCAGCGGCTCCTTATCCAGCACGGCCGAAACAGGCTTAAGCCGGCTGTAGTCGGCGGCAGCATCGCACTGGATAACAACCCCCTGGCGCTTGCGGTTTCCCCCGCCGAAGGGAACAAGCACCCGGCACCCCGGGCGCAGCGGTTCCAGCGCCTGCGGTACGGTGTAGGAATAGAGCTTGTCATAATGGTACGCCGTCTGCTCCACGGCGATTTTCGCTACCTTGGGCAGAAGCATGTTCCTGCGGCCAGCCTTTCCTTAGAATACGGCGTATCGGATCAGTCCTCTTCTTCCTTAACCGGCAGGATCTTATATTCGCCGCTGCGAAAATCGTTGATAGCCAGGCTGACCGGCTTTTCCGTAATGATGATGTTCTTTTCTTCCGCCTCGTCCGCAATCTGACGGGCGCGCTTCGCCACCGCAATCACGACGGCGTAACGGCTGTTCTCACCCTTGATTTGTTCAATATCCGTGGGTCTAAGCATTTTGTAGTACCTCCAGCACTGTTTTTTCCATACGGGAATACCGCATTTTCTCTGCATCAATAATGGTGTGAATCCGACGGACGGCGAGCTCCACTTCGTCGTTCAGGACAACGTAATCGTAGCGGAAGGCGCGGGCAAGCTCCCGCCTGGCGACCGCCATCCGGCCCAGGATTTTGTCCTCGGTTTCGGTCCCACGGGCGCGCAGGCGGCGCTCCAGCTCCTCCATTGAGGGGATGGTGATAAAAATGGACACGAGATCGGAACGGTAATCCATCACCTTTTCCGCCCCCTGCACCTCAATCTCCAGCAGGACGTTCTTTCCCTCTTCCAGCCATTTGCGGATGGGCTCCTCCGGGGTGCCGTAATAGTTGCCGTTATATTCGGCATATTCAAGCAGCGCGCCGGTGCGGATCA
Source organism: Candidatus Avimonas faecium (assembly GCA_904419005.1). Taxonomy (GTDB): domain Bacteria; phylum Bacillota; class Clostridia; order Oscillospirales; family Acutalibacteraceae; genus Avimonas; species Avimonas faecium. The sequence continues at coordinate 10,158 of CAJFQI010000061.1, forward strand.
GCTCCTCAAACTCCTCCCGCGGCTTGAAATAGTAGTGGACATTGTTCAGCTCGCCCGGACGAGGGGCGCGCGTCGTCGCCGACACGGACAGGACCGTATCGGACCGCTCCTGCAAAAGGCGCTTGATAATCGTCCCTTTGCCCGATCCGGAAGGGCCGGACAGGATGATCAGCATACCGCGTTCATTCATCCTCGCCAATCTCCTCCCCCTCATCCTCGCGGTCGTTCAGACGGTTGGCTACCGTCTCCGGCTGCACGGCCGACAGGATGACATGGTCGCTGTCGGTAACCAAAACCGCGCGTGTGCGGCGGCCGTAGGTCGCGTCAATCAGGGTTCCGCGGTCCTTGGCATCCTGGATAATCCGTTTGATCGGCGCCGACTCCGGGCTGACGATCGCCACCAGGCGGTTTGCAGAAACCATGTTGCCGAAACCGATGTTGATCAGCTTCATATTCCCCTGTCCTTTCTTTTATAAGGCGCCCGGGCGGTATCCGTGCCGGGTTCGCCTTTCCTTTGCCCGGGTTCCCGGGCTTGCCATCCATTTCATGCCGGCTCAAAATGCCGGAGGTTCCGCCTTGATTATTCGATATTCTGAATCTGCTCACGGATCTTTTCAATCTCCGCCTTGATGTCCACCACAATGCGGGCCAGCGTCACATCCTGCGCTTTGGAGCCGATCGTGTTTGCCTCCCGGTTCATCTCCTGCACCAGGAAATCCAGCTTACGGCCCACCGGCTCGTCCCCGGCGAGCATATGCTCCAGCTGCTCCAGATGGCTGCGCAGGCGGACGGTTTCCTCCGCGACGGCGATTTTGTCTGCGAAGATCGCCGCCTCGGTCAGCAACCTCTGCTCGTCGATTGACGCGTCGCCCAGCAGCTCCCGCATCCGCGCCTCTACCTTTTCCATGTGCTCTTTGACCGTCTGGGGGGAACGCTCCTCCACCTTTTCCACCGCCTGAAGGATGGTTTGGGCGCGGGACAGGATATCCTGCTTCAACTTAGCGCCCTCTTTTTCCCGCATGGCGACAAAGCGGGAGAGCGCTTCGTCCGCTACTTGGCGCACCGCCTCCCAAACCGCGTCCTCGTCCTCAGCCGCGCGGTGTACGCTGAGGACGTCGGGGAACCGCGCCAGCATCCCCGACGTAGTATCGTCCGCTAACCCATATCGTTCCGCCAATGTACGGAGGGCCTGCCGGTAGCCGTCCGCCAGGGTGTAATTGACCGTCACTTCGCTGCCAGGCGCGTCTATCGTCTCAATCCAAACGTAGACGTCCACCTTTCCGCGGGAGATCCGGCGCTGGATATAGGCCTTCAGCTTCTCATCCAAAAAGCCGTAAGCCCGCGGAACGCGGGACGCGTATTCATAATAGCGGTGATTGACCGATTTAATCTCAACGGTGATATCCATCCCGCCGACCGTCTGCTCAAACCGGCCGTAGCCGGTCATACTTCTAACCACGCCGCCCACCATCCTCCGCGCCTGCCGGCGCTGTTTTCCGACTTATTTTACCAGGTTTCCGCGCCGCCTGTCAACCGCCCGCCTGAGGCGGCCGAATACGGCGCGCCGCCGCTTTCCCGCCAACAAAAAATCTATGAGCGCCGCAGGCTGCCTTATCAGTGTCAGACGGTACCGAGCGAAAGCCATGTATCGGAAAACCACTTGCCGGCGTTTTACTGCCTGCAAGTGGTTTGATCGGGGCAGCGGAGTCCAGGCGGCCAAGCGCTGAGCCGGGCCCGTTCCTCCCCTTCCCACATATTCCAGTTACACAGGATGGACCTGGTTTTCCGTATTCAGATGCTTGCCGTCAATCCCATATTTTTTGTTGCGGCGCTGCTCAAAAAACTTTACCGCAACCTGACCGAATTGGGCGTAGGTCAGGACGTCCTCCTCCTGCTCGTACCATTCGCTGACCTCTTTGCGCATCTTGTCCAGCTCCGGCTCCAGCAGGTCGGCGGGACGGCAGGTAATCGGCTGCTCGTCGCCGATGATCTTTTTCATAAATTCGGGATCAATCGGCACCGGGGTGCGGCCGTATTCACCGCGGACCAAGCCCTTGAATTCCTTGGTCACCATCTTGTACCGTTCACCGGCAATGACGTTGAACACCGCCTGGGTCCCGACGATCTGAGAGGACGGCGTGACCAGCGGCGGATACCCGGCGTCCTTGCGCACACGCGGCACTTCCTGAAGCACTTCCTCCAGCTTATCCTCCTTGCCGGCCTGCTTAAGCTGGCTGACCAGGTTGGAAAGCATACCGCCCGGCACCTGGTAAATCAGGGCGTTGGTGTCGACCTCCAGCATCTTGGGGTTCAGCAGACCGTTTTCCAGATACTTATGGCGGAGGGTCAGGAAGTATTTGGTCAGCTCGCTGAGCTTTTTCAGATCCAGTCCGGTATCGTACTCGGTCCCGGCCAAAGCGGCGACCATCGATTCCGTCGCGGGGTGGGAGGTCCCCATACCCAGCGGGGAAAGCGCCGTATCAATCACATCCGCCCCCGCTTCAATCGCCTTAAGCATGGTCATATCGGCAATGCCCGCGGTGAAATGGGAGTGAACCTGGATCGGGATCTTGACGTTTTCCTTCAGCGCCTTGACCAGCTCGTAGGTCTGGTACGGCACCAGCAGGCCGGCCATATCCTTCAAGCAGATGGACTGGGCGCCGGCCTCTTCAATCTGCTTGGCGTACTTCACAAAATAGTCGATATCGTATACCGGGCCGGTGGTATAGGAGATCGCAACCTGCACATGGGCCCCTTTTTCCTTCAAAGCGGCCTTGATTGAGGTCTCGAGGTTGCGGATATCGTTGAGCGCGTCAAAGATGCGGATAATATCAATGCCGTTCGCCACCGATTTCTGAACAAAGTACTCGACGATATCGTCTGCGTAATGGCGATAGCCCAGCATATTCTGCCCGCGGAACAGCATCTGCAGCTTGGTTTTCGGCATCTTCTGACGCAGGGTGCGAAGGCGTTCCCACGGATCTTCCCCGAGAAAGCGCAGGCAAGCGTCAAACGTAGCGCCGCCCCAGCATTCCAGCGAATGATAGCCGATATCATCCAGCATTTCCAGCGCGGGAAGCATTTCCTCCGTTGTCATACGGGTGGCGATCAGCGACTGGTGCGCATCGCGGAGAATGGTTTCGGTAATTCCGACCTTAGCCAAGTTCATCATTCCTTTCTGTCAAGGGAGCGGGGTAGTTACTGAAGCGAAACCAGCAGCTTGCCGGAATCCACGCTGTCCCCCTTGTTGACATGCACGCCGGCGACAACCGCGTCATGGGGCGCCATGATCTCGTTTTCCATCTTCATCGCTTCAAGAATCAGCAGAACCTGGCCTTTGGTTACCGAATCGCCCGCTTTCACCTTGATATCAAGGATCGTGCCAGGCATCGGGGCGTTGATGCATTCGGCGTCAGCAGCCGGAGCCGGAGCCGGTGCAGCTGCCGGAGCGGGAGCGGGAGCCGCAGGCGCGGGCGCCGGAGCCGCCGCAGGCGCGGCGGGGGCGGGAGCCGGGGCAGCTGCCGGCGCAACCGGTGCAGCCGCCGGAGCGGAGGCGCTCAGCTCCTCAACCTGGACATCGTAAGCGTTGCCGTTGACCGTAATGTGAAACCGTTTCATTCTATCCATTCCTTTCAGCCAATAAATCGTCTTTTTGGAGTAGCGTTAAAGCAGCGTTTACAGCTGGATATTGGCATGCTTCTTCGGAAGGCGGGTAACCCGCTTAGAAGAAAGCAGTTCCAGCATTGCGATCAGCTTGCCCTTGGTATCGGCGGGGGCGATCACATCGGTAACCGCGCCGGCAGCCGCCGCATTCAAAACCGAACCCTCGGTCTGCGCGTATTCTGCCGCCAGCTTCTTGCGGTCCTCGGTCGGGTTCTCCATAGCAGTCAAACGGTCCTTCCAGAAGATGTGGATGGCCGCCTCGGGAGCCAGGGGCAGAACCGACGCCGTCGGCCAGGCCAGCACCGCGTCCGCGCCGGCGGATTTTCCCGCCACGGCGATGTAGGCGGGCCCGTACGCCTTCCCCACCAGCACGGTGATCTTGGCGGTCGTCGCTTCCGCATAGGCCTGGGATA
>CAJFQI010000062.1 GCA_904419005.1 Candidatus Avimonas faecium
TGAAGGCGGACGGCCAGGTTTTGGTGGAGAAGCTCACGGATACCACGCCCGTGCAGCCCAGTGAGCCGGGCCCTCAGACCGGCGATGACTGCCGTATATTTCTTTGGATTATCCTGATGTTTGTTTCGGGGATTGGCGTAACCGGAATCCCATTCTTTAATAGGAAACGGCATTGGGGCTCAAAGTAAATGTTTTGAAATAGTACGGCGCAGAAGGCTGCGGCGCAGGTAGATCCCATCCACATAAACATACAGATAGCGCCCGCCCTGCAAAGGGCGGTTCCGCCAGTCCTCAATGTGGATATACGCTTTCTTGTTCAGCTCACTGATGGCGGAGGGTGCCGCCTCGCTGCCCCACAGCGCCTTAGTAATATCCTCTACGCGCCGTACGGATACGCCAGGCACATTTTTCAATGAGTGCCTCTTCCAAGCGGCTCTCCCGGCGGCAATACCGCTCAATGATAGCGGCCTCAAAGGAGATGAGCTTGGGTACCTTGAGGGTAACCTCCCCGGAAGTGGTGATAAGGTTGCGGCTGTAGTGGCTGTTCCGGTACCCCTGGCGCTGCTCATGCGCTCGTACCGGGCCGCCTAAGTTAGTTTCTCCGCCTCGGCCTCCAACAGTTCGCTGAGAGTTTCCTTTACACTACCCCGCACCAGCTCTTTGATTTGGCCCTTGATTACTTCCTCGTTAAGCTGTACAATCTTCTCGGACATGGTTTGCTGTCTCTTTTCAGAACGGTGTGTCGCAACTCCATTCTATCAGAGTTCTGCAATCCATGTCTCTTTTTATCTTCTTTTCAATTTGCGAAACTTATTCTACCTCGTCCTTTTGTTTTATTGGGACAGATACCAAACATCGGACATTCACCCCGCGGTAGAATAACCAACACTTAAGGGGTTATTGATACGCCAATATCGGTACGCTATACTAATAATCAGGAAAAGCGCTTTTTACTTTATGAAAAGGATGATACCATGAATATACTGATTGGCGATAAAATCAGAGAACTGCGCAAGCTGCATGGCATCACACAGGAGCAGCTTGCCGAGGCGATTGGGATTTCCTTTCAGGCAGTCTCCAAATGGGAAAACCATATTGCATTACCGGACATCACGCTGGTGCCCGCCTTGGCCAATTATTTTGGGGTTACTTGCGATGAACTCTTCGGCATGAATCTGATGGAAGCAAAAGCGCAAATCTCTTCGCTTTGTGCCGAGGCCGCAAAATACCGCGAATGCGACCCAGAAAAAAGCCGCGCCATCCTTGAAGAGGGACTAAAGCGGTACCCCGATAACGATATTCTTTTAAATAATCTGCTTTATGTAATTGACTATTCCCGCGACCCGGATAAAACCATAGGGCTCGCAAGCCATTTGATAGACAAGACCGATAGCAGGGAAGTCCGCTACGACGCACTTCGTTTTTTGGCATATGCATACCGCTGTAAAGGAGATACGGGTTCCGCCGTCGCCGCGCTAGAGCAAATACCCAAATCTATTTCACAAAACTTTCCGAGCTGGCATTTGTGCAGACAGGAAAAGAAAAATACGATGCGGCTGAAAAGCAAAAATGGATTTCATTTGAGATGCTGTTGCAGATGATACAGAAACTTGCGGAATGCTATGAAGCCGACGGCCAGCGGGAGGAAGCAATCCATGAGACAGGGCGAGGATTAAGGCTGATCTTGGCATTGGAGGGAGATCCCAAAATCGACCGGTTTACAAATTATAGAGATTATTTCCAACACCAAATGGATAGATTCGCAGCAGGCGTCTAAAGGATCTGGTTCATTCTCGGGTTGCGAGGGCTAATCCTCCATTCAAAATTGCAAAAACCTTTTTAACTTATAGCTGGACAGTGAAGCCCCCTTCCCGCTGGTTCCCCATCGGCTGGTGCAAAACTCTTCGGATTTTGCACCAGCGCTCATCCTGGTTTGCAGGATTATGCGGCAGAGTAAAAAGGGGTTCAAGCCCTGGAAACGATTGGGCCGGATCAGCGGCACAGCTGTCTATGGCAGCCGTGCCGCGTTGTCTCTGCGTTGCTCTAGCGGCCATAGGAACACCAGTTTGTGAAAGCGAGGGGGCTCCTTTGGCTCCGCCCGAACCGTTGACCCACCCCACCCCTCCAAACAAAAAAGCGCCGGGGGATCCATCACGGATCCCCCGGCTTTGCTGCGTGGGCGTCGTTACGCCTTGGGCTCCGAAGCCTTCGGCTCGGTATAGGTGAGGGCCTGCGTGCTGTCCGAAACGCCCTTGGTGGTCGGGTCGACCAGCAGGTTCCACACGCTCACCAGCACCGACACCACGATCACCGGGTTTTTCACCGCCGCCAGCAGCGCGCTGCCCAGCGCACCCCAGGTCGTCATATCCTGCCAGTTCAGCCCCAGATAGGCCAGGACCGGCAGCACAACCGCCGCCGCCAGGTTCGCCCAGAACACCGGGTTCCTGAGCCGCACCTTCCAGTTGATCTTCATCCCCATTTCCTCCCTTCCTGTTTTCTCCCGCTTTCCTTGTGCGGAGATGGCCGGACCCGTCCATACCCCGCACCACGCCGCGGGCTTTGTGCGTGGATACCCCCTGCGCTAATGCGCGGATTGCTCCCCGCCAGGGGCCTCCCTATGATGGTTTTCCAGCTTGGTAATGCGGATTTCGTGGTTGACCAGCTTTTCGTCCTGCTCGTTCTGATGGTCCCACAGCTTTTCATGCGCGTCGTGGCTGCGCCGATGCTGCTCGTCCATGTCCCGGACCAGCCGGTCCACCGTCAGCGTCAGCTTGGTGATCGCGCTGTTGAGCCGCAGCAGCGGCGCAACGATCGCCCCCACCAGCCCCACCAGCGCGATGATCACCCCCACAACCTGCCATTCGCTCATGCGCTTCCCTCCTGCGGAGCGCACGTCGCGCTCCCGCCGTTGTGTGTTGTTCCCCCTAATCCACCCGCGTGCGGGCCGTGGTGCGGAACGCCGCCAGCCTATGCCCGCATAGCCGCGGGCATAAGACGGCAGCAGCCCATCCCATGTTAAGACGCGAATTGCCCGCCGCAGGCGTGCCCGCCGCTAGGCGACCACCACGCAGTCCTCGGCGCGGACCCAGCCTAAGCCGCCGTCGAGCAGGACGCCGTGCGACTTGCCCTCAAGGATCCGGCTGACCGTGTAGGTGCCCGACACCGTCGCCCCGGCCCCGCCGCCGGTGGAGGTCGCGTACAGCCGCCCGCTGTACTGCACCCTCGCGCCCACCTTCAGCGTGAGCGCCGCGCTGCCCGAGCCTCCGGAGCCGCTGCCCGAGCCTCCGGACGAAGCCGCGGAGCCGCCCGGCTCCGCTGCGATCGCGTGCGCGTCAATCCAGGCCTTGAGCTCCTCCGCATTCACCATTTTCCCCATGATTGCCACCTCTCCTTTCGCATCGTATGGGTCGACGAAATCGGCCCCGAACATCGCGCAGATCCCCTTGGCCGCCGCCGCGGCCAGGCCCCGCAGATGGCCGTGAAACCAGGCGATCTGTTCCGCGTTGTCGTGGAACACCAGCTCGTCGTACACCGCCGGCGCGGCGGTCTGCGACAGCTCCGCCCACTGGGGCTCCACCGCGATTTTCACCGCCCAGCCCTGGCCCTCGGCGGCGAAATACGCCCGCCGGGCGGCCGCCAGCTGCTCGGCGTAGCCATAGGCCGTACCCCGGTCGTACACCATCAGCTTGCTGTAGGAGCCGCCCCCGGCGTTGGTGTGGGCGACGTAATGCAGGTCGGCCCCCCAGGCGTTGGATTCGGCGATCGCCTCCCGGAGCCGGTCGCCGGTGCGGTCCTTGGGGTTGCGCCGGATGTCGAACCCCGCGGCCGCGAGGTAGGGCTCCAGCTCATCGATATACGCGTTGCAGTGGATGTTTTCCCCGCAGTCGGCGCTATACGAGCAAGGGTTGTCCGTCCCATGCGCCGCCGGGGAAAGGTAGATCTTCGGCATATCCTGCCTCCTTCTTTCGTTGATTGATTCGGTGGTGCCCCTGGCGGGGAGCAGGACGCGCACCCGCGTTGGTGCGGTGTTTGGCCTTTTCCCCCGCGTGCGGCCGTGAGTGCGTAGCTTCACCAGCCTATGCCTGCAGGGCCGCGTGCATAAGACGTGAGTATATCGCCTACGCCAAGACGCGTCGCGCCCACCGCAGGTGCGCTCTCCGCAGGAGCGATTTTCCGCGGAACGTGGAACCTGACCCTAGGATATGCCACAAAACGCAGAGAGTCAAGGAGCGATAAATCCGCATTTTCTGCGAATTGCAGAAAATGTACTTGACATCTTTCCACATATGGCGTAGGATAACTTCATAAAAAAGTGGGTGAATCCATTGATGAACGTCGCGGAACGATTAAAAAAATATCGCAAAACGGCGGGCTACAGCGTCAAGGAAACGGTGCGGATGCTGGGCGAAAGAGGCATTGCCATCTCCGATAAAACGTTATACAGCTGGGAGAGCGGGCATCGCCAGCCGGATGCCGAAACGTTCCTCTCCCTATGCCTAGTGTATGGGGCTGCACCCTTGGATGACATAGAAAAGCGGCCCGAGACGAAAGCGCCTGAAGCATCTGGATCGGCAACGGCCATGCAGATACGCGCAGAAATATTGGCCGAAGCCCTGGAACGCTGCGGTTATATCCCCAAGGGCGGGGATTGGACGGACGACCAGCGGCGGTTCCTGACAGGGCTGGTGGATTTTCTGGACATCTATTGGGGATAAGGCCGCGCGGGGGCTGCCAGACGCTTTGGGCTGAAGGCTGAAAGCGCACACCGCCGTCCCTTCCTTCCCCAAAGCCAACAAAAAATGCGGCAGGCGGCGCAAAAAGCATCCCCGCGGAAAAGGAGAGAGAAAAATGAAGTGTTCCCATTGCGGCAGGGAATTTCAAGGCGGCTTTTGCCCCTACTGCGGCGCCCCGGCGCCCGAACAGGACGGCACGCCGGTACCCCCGGCCCCGCCGTATTCGCAGCCCGCGTCTTCCTACCATCCGCCATCCCAGCCATACCCGCAGGCGCCTTATCCGCCGAAAAAAGGCCGGTGGAAGGGGTGGCCGGCCCTGCTGATCGTCCTGATCGTCCTGTTTGTCATCGGCGGCCTTGTCAGCCTTTTTGACAGGGCGAAGGAGGGGGAATTGACCTCCGCCCCCGCGTATAGCCGCGCCCCGGCCGCTCCCTCCGAGCCGGGGGACGAACCATCCGGCGGACCGTCCACGGCGCCAAGCAGCCGCCCGACCGCCGCCGTCGGGCAGACCGTCACCGATGAAACGTGGGCCATTTCGCTCACCGGCGCGAAGGTATACGACCGGATTGAGGATAAATACCTCCCGATGGAGCCGGAGGAGGGCAAGCAGTACCTGATCCTGTTTTTTGACGTACAGAACATCTCCGCCGAAGACGAGTATTTCAACTACTTTAACTTTGAAAGCTATGTTGACGGATACAGCAGCCAAATCTCCCTCCTGCTGGGCGAGGTAGACGGCTATGACGCGTTAACCGGCAATGTCGCCGCCGGGAAAAAGCGGAAAGGGTATTTGGCTTGGGAGGTGGATCCCGGCTGGCAGGAACTTGAGGTAGCCTATAAGGAAAACTCGTGGACCGGGGAGAAAACCGACGCCTTTGTCGTGACTCCCGACCAATTGACCGGATAGACGGGGCGGCAAGCCTGCCCAGCCTTCCTGAAAGGCATCCCTGTAGAATCACGATGTGGAAAAATGCGCAGCCGCTGCCCATGAAAGGCAGCGGCTGCGCTGTTCTATTAACCGGCCGGAAGCGAAAAAACGCCCAGGCATCCTCGTGTAAAAGCCGGCGGCAGCATACTGCCGCCGGAGGGCTCCATGGCGGCCGGACGAAGAAATGCCCTCCCGCTCCTAAGGGAAGCGGGAGGGCCCAAGAGGCAACGGATTCAAACAGGAAATAAGCAGGAAAGCGGAGACGGCTCCCGCCCGGAAGAGAAAGCCGCGGTCAGTTTGCCGGTGGCCCGGGCACCTCCGGCGCTTCGGGGGCCGGCGGAGGCGCCACCCGTTTTTTCCGGCTCAGGAGGAAAACCGTCAGAAGGGCGGCGGCCGCAACGGTCAGGAGGACCGCGGCCAAAGTCACCCAGCGGTAGCTGACCGCCAAAAGATAACCCCAATGGGAATCCATGGTCAAAAGGTTTTCGCCGGACACCTGGATTTGCATATACACCGCCGTAACATCCAGCGCCGCGGCGAGGACCCAGCACACAATGGTAAGGATCAGGAAAACGCGCCTTGCCGTTCTCATTTTTTCTTCCTCCCGTCCCTCGTTTTCTTCCTTGCGCGCAGGAAGAGGACGACATATACCACAATCAGGACGACAGCCACCGCGATGCAGAAAACCCACAGGAGGATCTGCGCGCTGAGCCACGGACGCTCCACAACGGCGCTGTACTTCGACTGGTTCCCGGCCGCGTCCGTTGCCAAAAGCTCCAGCCGGTTCTTACCCGGGGACAGGGGGCACCGGACGCTGAAATACCCATTTTGGGTTTCGACTGGGTCTCCGTTCAGGGTCAGGCTCGCCCCGCCCTCGGTGTGCCCTTCAAGGTACACATAGCCTTCCGAAGTGGACTGCCCGTTGAGGTCCTTCAGGATTGAAAGCTGCGGCGCCGTCACATCCACATACAGGTCCTTGCCGAAGCTGCGGATATTCCCCATCGCATCCGAAATGTAGAAAGAGAGGCGGTTGTTCCCCTCCTCCATATCCACCCGGTAGCTGCCCGCCGTATCGCTGCCTTCCGTGACCATTTCGCCGTTGATCGCGGCGCTGACGGTGTAATCCCCGGTAAACGCCACCTGCACATAAACCGTCCGGGAATTGACCTGTTCCTCCTCCGGGAAGGTCACCGTCACCCCGTCAAAGCTGCCGCGGGTGACCGTCTGCCGCTCAAAATCGCCGGTATTCCCCCAGCGGACCGCCGCTACAGCGGCCTCCATCGCGGTGACGGAGTCCGGGAACTCCCCAAACCACTGGGTTTCCCCCTTCTCCACGGTTTCGTCGGCGAGCAGCTCGCCGGTCTCCCCGTCGTACACCCAGATGCGGTATTCGGACGCGTCCTCGCTCTCCTGCCAGGAAAGCCACAAATCCTCGTCAAGCATCCGCGCCTGGACGCCGTCCAGCGCCGGCAGCGCGTCCGCCTGCCGCCAGGAAACCGGCCCGTCCGCATACTGGCAGGCAAAGATGCCGCCGCTGCCGATCGCCTTGAGGTAGAGGTAATAGTCGCCGGACTGCAGCCCGGACAGGGAAAATTCGCATTGGCCGGCCGCTTCCCCCCGCGTGCTGCTCAGGCGCTGCCCGCCATAATTGACCGGGTCGGGCGCCGCCCAAATTTCAATCCACAAATCCTCCTCGCTGTCCCGGATATCCCAGGAGGCGGTGCCGGTTTCCCCCGTAACCTGGACGGTGAACGAAGCGATGTCCATCCGCCCGGGCATTACGCCGGAATCCAGCGTAACCGTCCCCAGCCCCTCGCCGGTGATGGCCACCGTCCAGGTCCCGGCCTCCGCCGAGGCGAACCAGAACATCAGCTCGCCGTCCCCGGCCTCGGCCTGCGGCATATTGTCCTTGTTATAGCTTTTGCCGCTCGGCGAGGTAATCACCACATCCGCCTGCTGGCCGCTGTTCTCCCATTGGATGGAAAACACATAGTTTTCCTTGGCCTCGTCCAGCCGGATTTCGTACTCCCCGGTCTTTGCCGCCGCCTTCGGCGGCAGCGCGAGCAGGAAAACGGCTGCCAGGAAAAGGAAGGCCAGAAGCCGCCCGGCCCCCGCTTTCCGGCGCCGCCAGTCTGCATACGGCATCATCGCGTCGGTTTCCCCCTTACTCAAAACGTATCCTCATAATGGAATTTATCCCACAGCATCAGGCCCTCGCTGTCATACCAGGCCCGGGCCCAGTCGTCGTTGCAGTACACCTTCACGGCGATGGTAGTCCCCGAGGAGGTGCCGACATCAGCGGTAAACTCAATGCCGATCTGCTGGTTGTCCCAATTCACATCGGCCCAGCTGCACCGCAGATGGCCCTTACCGCCAAGGCCGATCAGCGCCGACACGCCGTCCTGGTTCTGCCCGGCCCAGCGCACCGAAACCTTGGCCTCCAGCTCGCCGCCGATATCAATCCCCGCGCAGGAGAGCTCCGTCCCGACATTGGCCTTTACCAGGAACTTCTGGGTGCTGATCCCAAGCTCCGCCGAGGCGATCTTTTGCTGCAGCAATTCCAGATCCGCGCGGATATCCAGCGACAGGTCGCTGAAATTCAGCACCACCTGCGCATCCGAAATTTTCCCGAGCTCGCCCCAGCGGGTGATGCTGCGGGCGGCGCCGGTGCTCTTCCAGCCCAGCATCTTAAAGACGTTGATGTCCGCCTCGGCCAGCACCTTCAAGGTCACGTCCTTGGTGTCGACCGTCTTGTCGGTGATGAACAGGCCGCTCGCGCCGGTCAGGCCGCCGCCGACCTTGGTCAGGTTGAACACCTTGAAGATCGGGATCCCCGGATCCATGGACGCCGCGACCTCCAGGCTGTCCGGGTACCAGAAGTAGGAGCCCACCGCGACCTCCAGGGAATCCTCCGACTGCGCGCTGCCGGGGATCAGCTTGATGCCCGGCATCAGGATGCTGACGTTGAAGCTCCAGTATTCGTAATCCGGATCCAAGGAGTTGATCTTCAGCCCCAGCTCCTTGACCGGGAAGAGGAAGAATTTCTTGTTGTCCGGCAGGTCCAGGCTGACCTCACCGCCAAAGCGCACATCCGACGCCCCCAGCGCGACCGAGAGGGAGCCGCTCAGCGGGAAGAAGCGGTCCCACTTCCCGCCCAGCGTCTTGACCAGCGCCTCCCGGTCCTTTTTCGTCCCGGTCACACCGCCGGTCAACGCGGTCACCAAATTGTCCTCAATCGCGCCGAAATCGAGCATCTCCGCATCCAGCTGGAGCCGGTCGGCGTACAGCGTGACCTTGGCGGCGGAAACCTCGGTAAAGCCCGGGAATTTGAAGGAGTAATCCCGCAGCTCGTCGCTCAGCGCCTGGCCGTATCCGCCGTCGCCGAATTCGGTGGCGGATTCGCCGACGTCCATAGAAAACGTCCCGCTGCGAACGATCAGGTCCTGCCCGTGGAAAATGTTTTCCGCAAAGGTGCGGCCCACCATGTTCTGCAGGCTGTTGCCGCTTTCGGCCGTCTGGAGCGCCTGGGCATAGCTGGCATAGAGCTTGCCGTCCCCCTGTACCGCCCCGTTGGAGCCAAGGTAGAGCGCCTTCTGCCCCGCCTGGGAAAGGTTGTCGTCCGCCAGCTGGTCGTTGGGGGTGATGGTCAGCTCCGACGTGCTGTAGAGGAAGCCGTTGATGCTCACATTGCCGGAGGCGACCAGCTCGGTGCGGCTGCCGCTCTCGCTGGTGACCCCGATGTTATCCGCCATAATGAACAGATTGCCCAGCTGCACGGAGGATACCGTACCGGCCCGGAACACGCGGAAGCCCTTGTACAGGGTATCCGCCCGGCCGTCCGGCAGGCGGACCTGCACGGCGTAGAGGCCGGCCGACAGGTTCCCCCGCAGCTTCCCGGTCAGCTCCCCCGCGCTTTTGACCTTGACATTGGTCAGGGCGACGCCGCCCACACTGACGCTCATCCCGCTTTGGAAGCCGGAGCCGCGCACGGTAATGGTCATCCCGTCCTGGATGTCCCCCTGGGACGCGCTGCCGGGGGTGAGGGCATACACGGCCAGGTCGCCGTCCGAAACGGGGTACACCCCCGTATCCTCGTCCTCCTCGGAAACCTCTTCCCCGGAGATGCGGTAGGCCTTCGTATCCTCCACCGCGTATTCGGGGATCCCCACCGTCACGCTGCGGGGGTCTGTCTCCGGATTGTCCGTGATCGTGTATTCAAAGCAGTAATTGTTGATGATGTACTGCTGCAGCAGCTGATAGATATCCGCCAGCTCGGTCGCGGTTTCCGCCGCAATGAACTTGCCGCCGGTGTTTTTGGCGATGTTATTCAGGTAAGTCCTGTTCACGTCGCCCAGGCCCACGGCGAAAATGGCGACGTCCTCCCGTTTGGCCTGTTTAAGGACCTTTTGCATTTCCTCTTCGCTGTTGTTGTCCTGCCCGTCGGTGAGCAGGATGATCGCCCGGGTCCCGCTCTCGCCGTCAAGGGCGTCAAGAGCCGTGCGGATGGCCCCGGATATGTTGGTGCCGCCCACGGCGGACAGGCTGCGGATGCCGCTCACCAGCGTATCGGTGGAATTGGTCAGGGGCACCGCCACCGACGAGCTGTCGGCATACGGGATGAGCGCCATGCGCTGGGTCTCGCCGTCCATATTTTCGGCGCAGGTTTCCGCCGCCAGCTTGGCGTTCTCAATGGGCGAGCCCTCCATGCTGCCGCTCTGGTCCATGACCAGCGCAATCGAAATCTGCTTGGCCTCTTCGTCCTCTATCAGCTCAAAATCCTTGATCTGGTACTGGGTGTCAAACAGCTCAAAATCCGATTTGGCGAAGTCGTCCGCCGCGCCGAAAACCTGGTCCTTCTCCCCGCTGATATTGACATAGGCGCGGATGGTCGGGTAATCTTCCGTGTCCACCTTGCCGATCAGGACCGTCAGCCGGTCGTACTTGAGGGTCGATACGACAAAATCCGCCATGGTGCCGTTGACCGTTTCCTCTGACGAGGGCACGACGTCCTGGCTTTGGGTGCGCACCAGCCGCTGCACCGCCGCGGTCAGGGCCGGGTCGCTTTCCCCCGCCTCGGTGGTGTTGTAGGCGCCGACCACCTCCTGCAGAGGCTCCACGATGGGGGAGTCCTGCCGCAGCGTGCCGGCGTTGTTTACCACCTTCCATATGTACTCCTTGGCGTTGTCCCGTTCGTCGGCCGCCAGGTACAGCTTGGCGATCTGCAGATCCAGCAGCCCGCTCTTGTCTCCGGTCAGCGGCTTTTTCGCAATCAGGTAGTTCACCGCCCGGTTGATGTCAAGCAGGGAGGCCTGCTTGCGCAGGTCTTCCGCCTCGTTTGTCAGCCGGTCGTACTCCTCCTGCTGGGACGGGAGCTCGGTATTCAGCCTGCCGGCCTGCTCTTCCTTCTCCTCCGCCTGCTCCAGGAGCTTCTGGGCCTCGCTGTCCAGCGAAGCGTCGGTGCTGCTCTGGCCGTTTTTAACCTGCTGGGCGATCAGGTCGGTATAGACCACCAGGTTGCTTTCGCTGCCGTCCAGCCCTACCAGTTTCTGGGCCAGCAGCCGCGCCTGCTCGTAATCGTTCTGCCTCGTATAATATTTGATCGCCACCAGCAAAACGTCCTCGTCCCCGGGATACAGGGAAAGCAGCTCCTCCACCGTCGCCGGGTCGAGCCCGCTGAGATCGTTGAGCGTCATCGCCTTATCTAGGCGGTACAGCTCCTCCGTCTTCTCCTGCATCATCTCGGCGGCGCCCCGCTGGTCGCAGATTTCCCGCACCAGCTCGTCTATGCGCTCCCGCCGTTCCGTCTCGGTGAGCGCCGCCGGGGAGGACGCCGCCTCCTCGGCCGTCAGGGGAAGATCGGCCGCCGTGCCCGTCATCTCCCCGGTTTCGGGGTCTATGCTCATCCCCAAAACCCCGGCCGCCAGGGAGCGAAGCTCCTGTACCTGCGCGGCGGCGGAGTCATCCAGGCCGCCTTCGGCAAGAAGCCGGTCTGCCTGAAAATAGACGGACAGGTACTCCCGGTCCGTGGCGTCCGCCAGCAGGGTGAGCAGCTCCCGGTCCTCTTCCCGGCAGAGCTGCGCCTTCTCGCGGGCCGCGCCGCCCTGCCCGTCCAGAAGGTAGCGGTACGCAAAGTCCAGGTTCAGGCGCCATGCCCCCGTATCAAACAGGGAAAGCACGGCGGCAGCGCCGGCGCACAGCAGCCCGGAGGCCACCAGCGTCAGCACGCACCAGTGCCCGAAGCGGCGCGTAATCCGGAGCAGCCGATGCCCCAGGACATCCACCGCCAGGAACACGGCAAACAGGCCGCACAGCACCAGCAGAGGCTCCAGCGGCAGGCCGCTTAGGAACTCCCTCCCGATCAATGCCAGGCAGACCGCAGCCGCGACCGCGACACACCCGGCCACAATCGGGCCCGCCAAGGAGCGCCGCTTTTTCCCTGCCTCCGGCGGCAGGGGGGCGGGAGCCCCTTGGACTGGCGGAGGCGCATCCGGCCCAATCGGCGCCGTCCCCGGCGCGGCAGGCACGGCGTCCGGAGCCGCCGGCGCCGCGCCCGTTCCTTCCGGCGCCTGCGACAGCACCTGCCCGCAGTGCGGGCAGACGTTGCCGTCCGGCACCGATCCTCCACAGCGAAAACACGTCACGTTTCCCACTCCTCGTCACTCTTTCCGGCCGGTTTGCCATAAAGCGGCTGACCCGCCGTTTCCCTGCGGCCGGCCCGATGGTTTTCCCCAAGCCGCTAAGGCGGGAAACGCCCGCTCCGAGGCCGTCTTATCGGGGAAAAGCCCGCCGCTCTTTTGATTACAGTATAGCATACCGGCCGACAAAATCAATGCGGGGCAGGGATTTTGTCCGTTTAGAGGGGTTTCCCCGCCAAGGCCCTCAGAAAAACAAGCCGTTTTTCCCAAGCGCAGCGCTGTTTGTCCTCCCTGCATAGGAAGCCCGCATACGGGCGCTTGGCCGGGGCTCCCCTTTGGAGCGCGGGGCAAGCGGGAGGGCGCGCCTTGGGAAAACGGCTTCAAAAATTGCCGGCGCGGGCTTTTCATCCCAGCGGCAATGCGGAGGATATTCCACTCCCATTTGAATTGGGCAGATAAAATATAACCTGTTCCGTTATTGCCCGGGAAGATATCGCCGTATATACTAAAAAACAGGAAGCGCTTCAAAGGATAAGGGGGGCATATTCGTGCAAATTTCTGCGGAAACCGTAGGCAGACAAATATTCCGTTTGAGAAAGGCCAAAGGCATTACACAGAATGAGCTGGGAGAACGGTTGGGAATTTCTTTTCAGGCAATCAGCAAATGGGAACGCGGGGGTTCACTTAGATAAAGATACCACACCATTCCCATGCTGACTTTTGCTCAACCGATACAGCCAGAGGGCTGGATAACAAGAAAAGGCGGTATGCGCCCCGTGGAGGGGTAGCGTACCGCCTTTTCTTGTGGGGG
>CAJFQI010000063.1 GCA_904419005.1 Candidatus Avimonas faecium
ACACCGTCACCCGGTGCCCCCGCTTATTGAGCATCTCCGCACAGGCCAGCCCGGCCGGCCCGGAGCCGATCACCGCCACCTTCTTTTCGGTGCGCAGCTCAGGCGGCCGCGGGGCCATATACCCTTCGGCAAAGCCCCGCTCAATGATTGAAAGCTCGTTTTCCTTAATCGTCACCGGACGGTCGTTGATCCCGCACAGGCAAGCAACCTCGCACAGCGCGGGGCAGACGCGGCCGGTAAACTCCGGGAAGCTGTTGGTCTTGAGCAGGCGGGACAAGGCATTGCGGGGATTGTCGCGGTACACCTCGTCGTTCCATTCCGGGATCAGGTTGTGCAGCGGGCATCCCGTCGCCATGCCGTGCAGCAGCATTCCCGACTGGCAGAAGGGGACGCCGCAGTTCATGCAGCGCGCCCCCTGACGCCGGCGTTCCTCCTCGGACAGGGAACCGTGAAATTCCTCAAAATCGTGTATGCGCTCAAGCGGGCCTCGCGTCGGCGATTCATCCCGCTGGTATTCCATAAAACCGGTTGGCTTTCCCATGGCGGCTCTACCTCCGTGTGTTTTGATAAAAGGCTTCGACCTGCGCCTCTTCCCGGCTCATGCCCCGCTGCTCCAATGAGGAGACGGTTTCCAGCATCCGGCGGTAATCGTTGGGCAGGATCTTCTTGAACTGCGGGACATAGGCGTCAAAGTCCGCGAGGATCCGCTGGGCCAGCGCCGAGCCGGTACATTGGTAATGCTCCAGAAGGATCTCCCGCAGCTCCTCAGCGTCGTGGCGCTCGGTCAACGGCTCAATAGACACCATGGCTTTGTTGACCTTGCGGTATAGATCGTGATGGCTGTCCAGCACATAGGCGACGCCGCCGCTCATACCGGCTGCGAAGTTCTTCCCGGTCGGGCCCAGGACGACGGCGGTGCCGCCGGTCATGTATTCGCAGCCGTGGTCCCCCACGCCCTCCACAACCGCAAGGGCGCCGGAATTGCGCACGCAGAAGCGCTCCCCGGCAATGCCGTTGATAAACGCCTTTCCGGAGGTGGCGCCGTAGAGCGCTACGTTGCCGATCAGGATATTCTCCTCCGCCGGAAAGCGGCTGCCCTTCGGCGGGAAGACGATCAGCTTGCCGCCGGACAGGCCCTTGCCGAAGTAATCGTTGCTGTCGCCCGACAGGCGGATGGTGACGCCTTTGGGCAGGAAGGCCCCAAAGGACTGCCCTCCGCCGCCGGAGCAGATGATCTCAAAGGTATCGTCCTCAAGCGAGCTGCCGAACCGGCGGGTGACTTCGGAGCCAAAGCGGGTGCCGACCGCCCGGTCGGTGCTTGAAACGGACAGCGCGACCTTGCCCGACGTGCCGCCGGCCAGATTCCGGCGCAGCTTGGGCAGGATCACCCGCTCGTCGACCGTCTTCTCCAGGGCGAAATCGTACGCATCCTCCGCCCGGTAATGGCAGGTGCCCTCATAGGGGCGGGCCAGGATGCGGGACATATCCACCAGCGCCCCGCGGGGAGCCGCCGAATTTTCCCGCTTTTTGAGCAGGTCGCTCCGGCCGACCAGCTCCTCCACCGTGCGCACCCCGAGGCGGGCCATGATCTCCCGCAGCTCCTCAGCGATAAAGCGCATGAAATTAACCACATATTCCGGCTTGCCGGTAAAGCGCCGGCGCAGCTCCGGGTTCTGGGTCGCGATCCCGAACGGGCAGGTGTCCAGGTTGCACACCCGCATCATCATGCAGCCCATCGTGACCAGCGGGGCGGTGGCAAATCCGAATTCCTCTGCCCCCAGCATACAGGCGATCGCCACGTCCCGGCCGCTCATCAGCTTGCCGTCGGTTTCAATCCGTACGCGGGAACGCAGGCCGTTTTTCATCAGGGTCTGGTGCGTTTCGGCCAGGCCGAGCTCCCAGGGCATACCGGCGTTGTGGATTGAGTTGCGGGGCGCAGCGCCGGTCCCCCCGTCGTAGCCGGAGATCAGCACCACGCTTGCCCCCGCCTTGGCGACGCCGGCGGCGATGGTGCCGACCCCCGCCTCCGACACCAGCTTGACGGAAATATCCGCCCGGTTGTTGGCGTTCTTTAGGTCGTAGATCAATTGGGCCAGGTCCTCAATTGAATAGATATCGTGGTGGGGCGGCGGGGAAATCAGCGACACCCCGGGGGTGGAATACCGGGTTTTGGCGATCCACGGATACACCTTCTTGCCCGGCAGATGGCCGCCCTCCCCCGGCTTGGCGCCCTGCGCCATCTTGATCTGGATTTCCTTCGCAGAGACCAGGTATTCGCTGGTGACGCCGAAGCGCCCCGACGCCACCTGCTTGATGGCGCTGCAGTACTCGGAATCGAGCCGTTCCGGCTGCTCCCCGCCCTCGCCGGAATTGGATTTCCCGCCGAGCTCGTTCATGGCTTTTGCCATGCATTTGTGGGCCTCCTCCGAGATGGAGCCGTAGGACATCGCCCCGGTCTTAAACCGCTTGACAATGTTTTCAACCGGCTCTACCTCCTCCAGCGGGATCCCGCCCTCCGGATCAAACACAAAATCGAGCAGGCCGCGCAGGGTATGGGGGCGGGTCTCGTCGTCAACCAGAGCAGTGTATTCCTTGAATTTGCGGTAATCCCCGGTCCGGGTTGCCTGCTGCAGGGCGACGATCACCTCGGGCGAATACAGGTGGTCGTCCTTGTCCTTGCCGCTGCGAAGATTGTAGCTGCCGGAGGAATCGAGCGTTGTGTCCAGCCCGAGCCCCAACGGGTCAAAGGCATGGGAGTGGCGCACATGGATGTCCTGATCAATCTCTTCCAGGCCGATCCCCTCCACCCGGCTGACGGTATTGGTAAAGTATTGGTCAATGACGCTTTTCTTGATCCCGATGGCCTCAAAAATCTGCGCCGACTGGTAGGACTGCAGGGTGGAAATCCCCATCTTGGAAGCGATTTTCACCACGCCGTCAAGCACCGCCTTGTTGTAATCCGCAATGGCGACATACAAATCCTTGTCAAGCATACCGGCGTCAATCAGCTCGGCGATCGCCTCGTGCGCGAGGTACGGGTTGACGGCAATCGCGCCGTAGCCCAGGAGGGTGGCGAAGTGGTGTACGTCCCGCGGCTCCCCGCTTTCAAGGATAATCGAAACCGCGGTGCGCTTTTTGGTGCGGATCAGGTATTGCTCCATGGCCGACACCGCGAGCAGGGAGGGGATCGCCACATGGTTTTCATCCACCCCCCGGTCGGACAGGACGATGATGTTCGCGCCGTTTTTGTACGCCTTATCAACCTGGACGAACAGGCGGTCGAGCGCCCGCTTGACCGGCGTATTTTTGTAGTACAGAAGGGACACGACGGCGGTTTTCAGCCCGTCCTGATCAATGGCTTTGATTTTGAGCATATCCACGCTGGTCAGGATGGGGTTGTTGATCTTGAGAACCGCGCAGTTTTCCGGCTTTTCCTGCAGCAGGTTGCCCTCTGAGCCGGCGTAGACAGTGGTATCGGTCACGACCTTTTCCCGGATGGCGTCAATGGGCGGGTTGGTCACCTGGGCGAAGCTCTGTTTAAAATAGTTGAAGAGCGGCTGATGCTTATCCGACAGCACCGCGATCGGGATATCAATCCCCATTGAGGCGGTCTGCTCGCTCCCGTCCCGCGCCATGGGCAGGATCGCGTTCTTCAGATCCTCATAGGTATAGCCAAAGGCCTTGTACAGCTTATCCCGCAGAGGCTGGGGATAGGTCTCCACCTTGTGGTTCGGGACCTTCAGGGCGGAAAGGTGCACCATATGGCGGTCCAGCCATTCCCCATAGGGCTGGCGGCGGGCATAGGAGGCCTTGAGCTCCTCGTCTGCGATGATCCGTCCCTGCACCATGTCCACCACCAGCATTTTTCCCGGCTCAAGCCGGGATTTCCGCACGATCTTTTCGGGCGGGATGTCCAGCACCCCGACCTCCGAGGACAGGATCAGGGTATCGTCGTCCGTCACATAGTAGCGGGAGGGGCGCAGGCCGTTGCGGTCCAAGGTGGCGCCGACGACGTCCCCGTCCGAAAAGAGGATTGACGCCGGGCCGTCCCAGGGCTCCATCATCGTGGCATAGTAGCGGTAGAAATCCTTCTTTTCCCGGGTGATGTTGTCCTCGCTGCTCCAGGGCTCCGGGATAGCGATCATCATAGCCATGGGCAGGTCAATCCCGTTCATCACCATAAATTCAATCGCGTTGTCCAGGATGGCGGAGTCGGAGCCGCGGTCATCGACCACCGGCAGGATTTTGTCCATATCCGCCTGAAGATAGGGGGAGGCCATGGTTTCCTCCCGGGCCAGCATCCGGTCCACGTTCCCGCGGATGGTATTGATCTCGCCGTTGTGCAGCAGGAAGCGGTTGGGATGGGCCCGCTCCCAACTGGGGACGGTATTGGTGGAGAAGCGGGAGTGGACCAGCGCCATGGCCGACACGCACCGCTCGTCCTGCAGGTCGGGGTAAAACTGCCGGAGCTGGTTGACCAAGAACATCCCTTTATAAACGATCGTCCGGCTGGACAGGGAGACGACGTAGGTGTCGTTCCCGCTCTGTTCAAAGGTGCGGCGGACCACATACAGCCGCCGGTCAAAATCAATGCCGCTCGGCAGGTCCTTGGGCTTATGGATAATGCACTCAAAGATCCGCGGCATACATTCCCGCGCCCGCTGGCCCAGGATTTCCGCGTTGACCGGCACCTCCCGCCAAAAGCCGAAGGAAAGCCCCTCCTTTTTGACGATCACCTCAAACAGCTTCTGCGCCTGGGTGCAGAGCAGGCGGTCCTGCGGGAAAAAGAACATGCCGACGCCGTATTCCCGCTCCTTGCCAAGCACAACACCCTGCTGCCTGGCGATCTCCTCAAAAAACGGGTGGGGGATCTGCAGCATAACGCCGACGCCGTCCCCCACCTCGCCGGTTGCGTCCTTGCCGGCACGGTGCTCCAGCTTTTCCACGATCTTCAAGGCGCTGTCAACGACCCGGCGGCTTTTTTCCCCCTTGATGCTGACCACGGCACCGATCCCACAGGCGTCGTGTTCAAACGACGCCTGGTACAGCCCGCTTTGCTGTCGCTTCATTTCCATCCTGTCCTTTCAGGGCCTTGCATTGCCCTAAGGCAAAGGCCGTATGGTATTCGGCGGCGGCACCCGGCCGGGAGCCGCCGTCTCCATGCGGCGAAGCCGCAGCCGCGGGGTCCGAAGGCTCCCGAGGCTGCGGCCGCTCACCGCGGTAATAAATTCTAAAATATCGCTTCGTGATTCCCATCTAGGGGACGCTTGCCCCTTGGAGAACAAGGGTTACCGGACGCCGAACAGCAGATCGCCGTAGTTCGGATAGGGATAGAACTTGCGGTCTATCACGCCTTCAATTTCGTCGGCGACAATACGCAGCTCGTTCATCGCGCCGAAAACCTGCGTACGGTAATACTGCGCCTTCCCCAGCTCGTCCACGTCCTGATGCATCAGGTTCAGCAGGCTTTCCTCAAGCGCCTTGGTTTTGCGGAACATCCTGCCACACAAGCCGGAGATCTGGCGGAGCCGTTCCTCCTCGTAACTGCAGTCCGCGTCCGCGAGGGCCGCCCTTTTGGCGGCAATGGTTTCGCCAAGCTGTTTGGTATACGCAGAATAGGACGGAAGCAGATCCTTGTTGGCCATATCAAGCATGGTGAGCGCCTCAATGTTCAGGATCTTGCTGTAGTTTTCCAGCAGGATCTCATACCGCGCGTGGATTTCCGCCTCGGTGAACACCTTATGCTCCGCAAACAGCTTGATGTTCTTCGGCTTGATGAAATACGGCAGGCAGTCGGGCGTGGTCTTCAAGTTGAGCAGGCCGCGCCGCTCGGCTTCCGCCACCCACTGCTCGTCGTAGCCGTTGCCGTTGAAGATGATCCGCTTATGCCGGCGGATGGTCTCCCGGATCAAGGTGTGCAGGGTTTCGTTGAAATCGCTGGCCTGCTCGAGCATGTCGGCATACTGCCGCAGGCTTTCCGCTACGGCGGTGTTCAGCACGATGTTGGCCCCGGAAATGGAATCGCTCGAGCCCAGCATCCGGAATTCGAATTTATTGCCGGTAAAGGCGAAGGGCGACGTGCGGTTCCGGTCGGTGGAATCCTTGGGGAAGCGGGGCAGGATATGGACCCCCACCTTCCAAAGCTCCTTTTCCTTGGTGCCATATTCCTCGTCCTTTTCAATGGAATCAAGGATTGCCGTCAGCTCGCTGCCAAGGAACATTGACACAATGGCGGGCGGCGCTTCGTTCGCCCCCAGACGGTGGTCGTTGCCCGCGGAAGCGACCGAAATACGCAGGAGATCCTGATAGTCGTCCACCGCCTGGATTACCGCGCACAGGAAGAGCAGGAACTGCGCGTTCTCATGCGGGGTATCCCCCGGGTCCAGCAGGTTTTTGCCGCTGCTGGTGGAAATCGACCAGTTGTTGTGCTTGCCGGAGCCGTTGACACCGGCGAAGGGCTTCTCATGCAGCAGGCAGACCAAGCCGTGCTTTTTGGCAATGCGCTGCATCAGTTCCATGGTCAGCTGGTTGTGGTCGGTAGCGATGTTGGTAGTGGAGAAGATCGGCGCCAGCTCATGCTGCGCGGGGGCTACCTCGTTGTGCTCGGTTTTCGCGAGCACCCCCAGCTTCCACAGCTCCTGGTTGAGGTCCTCCATAAACTCCGCCACCCTGGTCTTGATGGTGCCGAAGTAATGGTCGTCCAGCTCCTGCCCCTTCGGCGGCTTGGCGCCGAACAGCGTCCTGCCTGTATAGATCAGGTCGGGGCGCTTGTCAAACATCTCCTTTTCAACCAGGAAATATTCCTGCTCGGGGCCGACGGTGGTCTTGACCGCCGTAGTCGCCGTATCCCCAAAGAGCCGTAGCACCCGCAGCGCCTGGCGATTGATAGCCTCCATCGAACGCAGCAGGGGGGTTTTCTTATCCAGCGCTTCGCCGCCATAGGAGCAAAAAGCGGTCGGGATGCACAGGGTGGTTCCCTTAATAAACGCATAGGAGGTCGGGTCCCAGGCGGTATAGCCTCTCGCCTCAAAGGTGGCGCGCAGGCCGCCCGAGGGGAAGGAGGAAGCGTCCGGCTCGCCCTGGATCAGCTCCTTGCCCGAAAATTCCAGGATTACCCGCCCGTCGTCCGTCGGGGTGATAAAGCTGTCATGCTTTTCCGCCGTGATCCCGGTCATCGGCTGGAACCAATGGGTGAAATGGGTAGCACCCTTTTCAATCGCCCAGTCCTTCATCGCGTTGGCCACGACATTCGCCACCGCGTTATCCAGGTGCTTGCCCTCCTTCATGGTGCGCTGAAGCTGCTTATAGGTCTCTTTAGGCAACCGTTCCCGCATCACGGAATCGCTGAAAACGTTGGTGCCGAACAAACTGGTGATCGTGTTCATACAGATGACCCCTTTTCAAAAAATAAAGCGGCAAAAACAGCAGAACCGGCTTTTTTCTAAGCCCTTCTGCGACGCCTTTGCCGCTTCTTACCATATGGATGATATCGCGTTTCTCCAGAACCTGCCGGCCCGCCTTATCCCGGCGGGATACAAGGGGCCGCTCCGCCCGGAGAAAACCATAAAGAAAAAACGATGCCACAGAGCCTTCTGCGACACCGTTGCCGTCCTTACAGGCATAAGGATACGCCTAAGTGAAAAATTTGTCAAGCCCTTTTTTAAAATTTTTTTCGGCCGTCCGCCGTCGCCGGCTCTCTTCCCTTTTCGCATACCCCATCCCCCCTCTTTTCATCGGGCACTGCCGGGCAAAAAGGCAAAGTGCCCATTGACAAATCCCGGCTTGCGCGATAAGATAGGAAGGTAAAATATACAGTATGAGCAATGGCGTTCATAGTGTCTGGCGGGAGCTGTATCCGGTCAAGGGCATATGGACGTTTTTTGTTATTTTCCAGGCGGAAAGGAAGGCGCTTATGTATTCGTACGACGAGGTATTGACGTACTGCCGGGAGGAGGACGTCAAATTCATCCGGCTGGCTTTCTGCGATTTTCTGGGGCGGCAGAAAAACGTCGCCATTATGCCCGACGAGCTGGCACGGGCTTTTGAGCATGGGATTTCCATTGACGCGTCCGCGATTGCCGGTTTTGGGGACGAGGCCAACTCCGATCTGCTTCTGTTTCCCGACCCCTCCACCCTCTCGGTCCTGCCCTGGCGGCCCTCCCACGGGCGGGTCGTCCGGATGTTCTGCGACATCCGCCATCCGGACGGCGCGCCCTTCCGCCGGGACAGCCGCCTCCTGCTGAAAAAGGCGGTGGCTGCCGCGAAGGAGGAGGGGATTTCCTGCTATTTTGGTGCGGAAATTGAATTTTATCTCTTTCAAACCGACGAAAACGGCCGGCCGACCAAGATCCCCTTTGACCAGGCGGGCTATATGGACATTGCGCCGGACGACAAAGGGGAAAATATCCGGCGGGATATCTGCCTGACGCTGGAAAGCATGGGCATCCGGCCGGAAAGCTCCCATCACGAGGAGGGGCCGGGGCAGAACGAAATCGATTTCCGGTACAGCGACGCCCTGAGCGCGGCCGACAACGCCGTGACCTTCCAGGCGGTGGTAAAAACCATCGCCATGCAGAACGGCCTGTGCGCCTGCTTTTCCCCCAAGCCCCTGGAGCATCAAAGCGGCAACGGCCTGCACATCAATATCTCCATAGAAAGCCTCGGCGGCCGGACCGACCGTGACTCCTTCATGGCCGGGGTCCTGCGCCATATCCGTGAAATCACCGCCTTCCTGAACCCGGTGGAGGAATCCTACCGGCGGCTGGGAGAAAGGAAAGCCCCCCGCTTTGTCACCTGGTCCCGTCAAAACCGCTCTCCCCTAATCCGCATCCCGGCGGCCAAAGGGGAGTACGAGCGCTTTGAGCTGCGCTCCCCCGATCCCTGCGCCAACCCCTATATCGCCTATGCGCTGCTGATCTACGCGGGGCTTGACGGCGTCCGCCGCCATCTGCCGTTGTGCCCGCCGGTGGACGATAACCTGTTCACAGCAGGGCCGGCCGTGACCGGAGGGCTCGAGCAGCTCCCCTCCACCCTTGAGCAGGCGCGGCAGCTGGCGGAAGGCAGCGAGCTGATCCGCCGGTTTATGCCGGATATCCTGACCTGACCCGCCCTTCTTCCAGAGGATTTCCACAATCCTGAACCAGAAGGGAGAGGCTTTTCTTGACACAAACTGCTCCGGCGCCGCCGGAAAAAGGCGCCTGCAGCGTCTTAGTGGTTTCCTCCGGCCAAAAGGCCGCCCAATTTTTAGCCGGCCTGCTGCCGCCCGGCGAATTTACCCCCATCCTCTCGGTTACGACGGTGGGGGAAGCCAAGCGGCAGCTGGTGGACCGGGAGTTCGACCTCCTGCTGATCAATACCCCGCTGAGCGACGACTTCGGCATAGACCTGGCCATTGACGCGGCGCAAAACCAGGGCTGCGGCGTCCTGCTGTTCGTCAAGGCCGAGCTGCTCGACGCCGTCAGCCTGAAGGTGGAAAATTATGGGATTCTAACCTTGGCGAGGCCGGCCAGCCGGCCGATGACCTATCAAGCGGTCAAGCTTCTGGTGGCTACACGCCGGCGGCTGCGCGCGCTTGAGGAGAAGACCTCCTCCCTGCAGGGAAAAATGGAGGAAATCCGGCTGGTCAACCGGGCCAAGCTCCTGCTGATGGAACGCCTGAAGATGAGCGAGGCGGAGGCCCACCGCGCGATTGAGAAAGGGGCGATGGATGCCTGCGTGAAACGCCGGGTAATCGCCGAAAACATCATTAAAACCTATGAAAATTAACGCATAGACCGGTAGACTGGTTCCGGCACGGCCGGGAAGCGGCCGAGGCGGCCGAGAAGGTGGTAATATGAGCGATCTGAGCAATCTACATGAAGAATGCGGTGTGTTTGGGGTATTCTGCCCGCAGGGGACAAAGGACGTAGCCTCCACCGCATATTACGGGCTGTACGCCCTGCAGCACCGGGGACAGGAAAGCTGCGGCATCGCGGTCAACGACGACGGGGTCTTTGAATACTACAAGGACGTGGGGCTGGTCGGCGACGTTTTCCGCCCAGAGGTGCTGAAGTCCCTGGGTGAAGGCAATATGGCGCTTGGACATGTGCGGTACAGCACCACCGGGGGCGGCGGGAGACGGAACGCGCAGCCGATCGTCGTCAACCATCACAAGGGGCGGATGGCCCTGGCCCACAACGGCAACCTGGTCAATTCGCAGGAACTGCGCGACTCTCTGGAAATGCAGGGCTCGATCTTCCATACCACCAGCGACACCGAGGTGATCTCGTACATTATCACCAAAGAGCGGATCCGCTCCTCCTCCATTGAGCAGGCGGTTGACCGGGCGATGGAGGTGATCGACGGCGCCTATTCCCTGATCGTCATGTCCCCTGCCAAGATGATCGCCGTCCGGGACGAAAACGGCTTCCGTCCCCTCTGCTACGGTCGGACAGCGGACGGGGATTATGTGATCGCCTCGGAAAGCTGCGCCCTTGACGCGGTCGGCGCCGCCTTTATCCGCGATGTGGAGCCGGGCGAAATCCTGGTGTTTGAGGGCAGCGGGATCCGCTCCATCCGCAGCCACTGTGGACGCCGCCCGAAAACGACCTGCATTTTTGAGCATATCTATTTTGCGCGGCCGGATTCGGTCGTGGACGGCGTCAGCGTCCACAAGGCCCGCAAAACCGCCGGCGCAATTTTGGCGCAGACATATCCGGCGGACGCCGACATCGTGATCGGTGTGCCGGATTCCGGCATAGACGCCGCGCTGGGGTACGCCGAAGCCTCGGGGATCCCCTACGGCGTCGGTTTCATCAAAAACCGCTACATCGCCCGCACCTTCATCGCTCCCGGGCAAAAGGCGCGGGAGGATAAGGTGCGCATCAAGCTCAACCCGGTTGTGGAGACCGTAAAGGGCAAATCCGTGGTCATGGTTGATGATTCAATCGTCCGCGGCACCACCTGCGCCCGCATTGTCAGGCTCCTCCGGGAGGCGGGCGCACGGGAAATCCATGTACGCATTTCCGCCCCGCCCTTCCGGAATCCCTGCTACTACGGCACCGACATTGATTCCCAGGACCTACTGATCGCCTGCCATCACACGCTGGAGGGGATCCGCGACTATATCGGTGCGGACAGCCTGGGGTATCTGCCGCTGGAAAAGCTGCACGAACTTCTTGGCGTGCCTCCGCACACCGGCTATTGCTGCGCCTGCTTCAGCGGCCAATATCCCACCGCGATACCGAAAGCACACGGCCCCAGCCGCTACGATGCCAAAATCAGCCAAAGCAAGGCTTTATCGGAATCTGCCGATGCAAATGCCGACTCTCAGGCCGCGCCGTAATAACGGAGGACGGGGGCTGGCGCGGGCCGGTTCCCCAGGAATACAGCATTGGCTGTGCGAAAAGAAAAGGCCGCCTCGGGACAGAGCGTAGCCGCTCAAGCGAACCGAAGCGGTTTTCTCGTCCCCCTCCACGCAAACGGCCGCCCAGCCGAGCTGCCGGAGGAAGGCAAACGCGGCATTTCCAGCCCCGGTTTTCATTTTTTTGTCACACAATTTTTGTCCGTTTCAGGTATAATACTCCTATCCGTTTCCGAAATGGGGGGAATGCCATGCCGGTAGATATGAAAAGCGTGATTGCCAGCACCTTTGCGGCTATGGCGAAGAAAACGGGCATTGATAAGATCACGGTTAAGGCCCTGATTGCCGCGTGCAATATTTCTCGGCAGACGTTTTACTATCACTTTCAGGATATTATGGACGTCGTCGAATGGTCGGCCAAGCAGGCGACAAAGGATATGCTTTCCCGCAGCTTAGAGGCGGAAAATCCTGCGGATGCGCTGAACGTCTTTGTCTCGGCGGTTGCGGAGCACCATGAATTGGTCCGAAAGCTGATGGAATCCCAAAAACGTGAACAGATTGAAAAGCTTTTTGTACAGGCGACGCGCGCTTATCTGGAGGAGCTGGCCCGAAGCAAGGCGCCCAGTCTGTCGCTGAAATATTCGGACATGGAGATCGCGTTGGATTTCTGGTCGTTCGGCATCGCTGGGCTGCTGTTCAAATACTGCAGCCAGGAGCGGGTTGACACCAAAAAGCTGGCGGAGCAGATTTGCCGCCTTCTCCCCGAAGGCAGGGACAGCGCCTCTCCGTAACGCGCCGTTTTGCGGTGCGTTGCTTTTTTATTGTCTGCCGGCCATCCTCTGGCATGGCCCCCAAAAAACACGGGGACTCCAAGCGCGGCCCAAAGGGGATGAAGCAAGGCGCCGGCCGGCGCCTTGCTTCATCCCCTTCCCTATATCCCCGCTCTCTTCCATCGCGGCTGCAGCGGGTCCGTTCGGGCGGCACAGTCGCGCTCCTGCTGCATAAAAAAGCTTTCCCCTGCAAAGCAAGGCAACCGGCGGTCCACTATGGGGTTTCTCTCTGGGCCAGCCGGGCATAGTGCTTATATAGGATGCCGAAACGATACGGGTAGCCCGGCTTCCAGGGCTTGGCCCGGCCGCAGAAGTGGAGGAC
>CAJFQI010000064.1 GCA_904419005.1 Candidatus Avimonas faecium
GGCTATTGTATCACGGGCATCCCAAAACCTACTAAATTGCACAGAGTGTAAGCAGATGCACTTAAAACTGTCTGCAAATCTTATTATACGAGGAGGTTGTGTCATGATTTTTGTGCTGTAACAGACTGTCGGATGGGTTCCTTTGTCCTTTATGGGCAAAGGCTGTTTCGGTCTGCCGCAGCACGCATGATTGCAGCCTTACCCTTCCTCACTCTGGGGGAGGGTGTGTCCTGCTGTCTTGAAACGGCCGCGGCGGATCGCATGATCGCCCGGCCGTTTTTTTCGGCCGTTTTGGGAAGGAGGGGAATCTTCGTGTATCACGCCTTGCTTATTTCCGCATATTGCAGCAACCACATCAACGGATAAGGGGAACGGAACGATGTCTGCAATATGCTTTTACTTTGTGTTTGGGAAAGTACCGCTGCGGCGGAACTATCCCGTTTTGAGCCTTAAGTGCCAGCTGCGCACGGAAAAGGCAGCATATTTTTGCATCCCGCTTCCCCTTGTGCAAGGAGGATGCAAAAATGAAAGCAAACGACGCGTACTGTACGTTTGTCATGCGAAACGACGGATACCTTCCCGGCGCTTTGGTTTTAGCTTATGCCCTGCGGGCCG
This sequence comes from Candidatus Avimonas faecium, assembly GCA_904419005.1. Classification (GTDB taxonomy): domain Bacteria; phylum Bacillota; class Clostridia; order Oscillospirales; family Acutalibacteraceae; genus Avimonas; species Avimonas faecium. The sequence continues at coordinate 616 of CAJFQI010000064.1, forward strand.
GCGAAACCAGGAAGGACCTAGTGTGCCTGGCGACAGAATCCGTCTCCGCAGCCGCCAAAGCCGCATTGAGCCTGCTGTATGACCGCGTAATCGCCGTGCAGGAAATCCGCAAAAAAAGCTGTGTATCCGGCGGACGAAGCGACCGTGACCTACTGATGACACGTTTTCAGGCGCTGCGCCTGGGCCCGGACGGCGACCTGCCCTGTCATTACCGCCGTCTGCTTCTTTTAGACGCGGATATGCTGCCGCTATCCGGATTTGACGAACTTTTTGACTTGCCTGCACCGGCGGGGATTCCGCTGGAAAAGCGGGAATACGGGCTGGAATTGGACGCGGACGGGAACCCGCTCCGGGAGACGGATACCGACGGGAAATGGTGCTGGCACCATCATTACGAACCGATATGTCCCCATGGCGCCGCTATCCCCTCCGCTATCACCGACCGCGTACGCACAGACCCCGGCAATATGGGGATCAACGCCGCCATCTGGCGGCTTGACCCCTCCTTGATTGCGTGGGCCCAGATATGGGCCGCCCTCAAAGACCCGGCCATTGACCGCCTGGTTTTCCGCCTCTTCCCCTGGCCGGAAATGCAGCTGGCCACTTTATTATGGTCCGGGAGCTGGCATTGCATTGACATCCGATATGGATCAATCGGCGGATATCCCCGCCCCGAACAGCTCAACGGCATACATTTTGCCGGGCTCAAGCCCTGGAGGCTGGGAAGCCGTTCCCTCCCCCATTATGCCCGGTATCCGGATTTTCGGCTCTGGTACACCTATTTTGCGGCGATGCTGTGTGCCTTTCCTTCATTGCGAGCGCTACCTATGCTTCGGCGGCTTGAGGAATTTATTTTCCGGGGACGGCTGTTGTAAAACAATGGGAAATTTCCGTTCCTTGCGCCGGGGATACGCGCCGGCAAATTGCGGGCCGCTGACCTCTCAAGGTCAGCGGCCCCTTGGCGCTTCCAGCATACGGCCTGACAGCCGTCCCATCACTTGCTGGCAATACCGTCCCGCCGTGCGCAAAGCCGGCGGCACCCATACCGGAGCAGGCGTTCCGCGCCCCACAGCAGAAAGGCCAGCAGCAGCGCCGGAAGGACGGAAAAGGAACCGGCGATCAGCCATCGCACCGGGATTGCCACTTTCCATGAATAAAACGTAAGGGCTTCCCAGACAATGTCCAGCGCTGGGGCCAGCAGCAGCACCGGGAGGAGCACCGACAGCGCCACCGCCGCCAGGTCGATCCAGCCGGCGGGAGCGGCGGGGAAGCGCCAGGCGACGGCCGCCGACACCGCCCGGAAAAATACCGCACCCGCCAGCGAAACCGCCAGCGGTACACGGAGGGTGTTCCATAAAGCCCGAAGGGACAGGGGATCCTCTAGGAAAAGAGAAAGGTAAAAACGCGCGCCGAAAAGCGCCGGGGGCACATCCCCCTCCGGCAGCCAGAACAGAACCGCCGCTCCGGCGGCAAACAGCGCCGCCGCTGCCGCGATGGCCGCAAGGAACAGCAGCAGCTCCCTTTTCCATAGGGGCATTTTTCGTCGGGGGATTTTTTCGACTCCCACGGCGCTTCCTCCCTTCGCCTTTTATTTTGCCGCCCGGCGGAGGGCGTCGGCCACCCGGGCGGCCTGGACCGCCTGCGCCACGTCGTGTACCCGCAGGATGTGCGCCCCGTTCCACTGGGCGACGGTATGAAAGGCCAGCGTCCCTGCCAGCCGCTCACCGGCCGGCGGCTCCGGAGAGCAGCAGGAAGCGACCACCCGTTTGCGGGAGGCCCCCACCAGCACCGCCGACTCCGGGAATTCCGCCGTCAGCTCCCCCAGCCGGGCCGCCAGCGCCAGGTCGCCCTGCCGGTCCTTGCCGAAGCCGATGCCCGGATCAAGGCATACCCGCTCCCGGGGGAGACCCGCCTGCCCGGCGGCCTCCAGCGCACGGCGGAAATAGGCGCGCACCGCTTGGAGGGCGTCTCCCCGCCCTGCGTCGTCCGCCCCGCCGCCGGCGTGCATCATCACTAAGGACGCGCCGGTTTGGGCCGCCACCCGGGGCATCCCGTTGCCCAGGCTCCCCGACACGTCGTTGATGATCGCCGCGCCGGCGCGCACCGCCCGCTCGGCGACCTCGGGGTAATAGGTATCAACCGACAGCGGCAGGGCCGTCCGCCCTTGCAGGGCGCGCAGGACCGGCTCCAGCCGGGCCCATTCCTCCTCCGCTGTGACCGGAGTATGGCCGGGGCGGGTAGACTGGGCGCCGATGTCCAGCATATCCGCGCCGGCGCGCTCCATTTCCTCCGCATGGCGGAGGGCCGCCTCGGGCTGAAGATACCGTCCCCCATCCGAAAAGCTGTCCGGGGTCACGTTCAGTATCCCCATCACATAGGTGCGCTCCCCCAGAGGGAAGCGCGCCCCGCCTGCGCAAAAAAACGCCATGGTTTTCTCCTTCCGCATCGCCTTCTGCCCCGCCTGCGCGGCATTCCGAGCCTAGTCAAAAGGGCCGTCCCGGCAAGGGGACGGCCCAAGCCGCCGAAAAGGCTGCTTGTCCGCCTCGCCGCCGGCTCAGTACGCCTTTTTATGCTCCAGCGCGGCGGAAACCAGGCCGCGGAACAGGGGATGCGGGCGGTTGGGGCGGGACTTGAATTCCGGATGGAACTGGCAGCCGACAAACCACGGGTGATCCGGGATTTCCACCATCTCCACGATGTGCTTGTCCGGGGAGATGCCTGCGAGCAGCATACCGCCCTTCTCCATCTCCTCCCGATAGTCGTTGTTGAACTCATAGCGGTGGCGGTGCCGCTCGTAAATCAGCTCCTCGCCGTACAGCCTGTAGGCGCGGGAATGGATGTCGAGCACACAGGGGTATTTCCCCAGCCGCATAGTGCCGCCGCGCTGGCGGACCTCAAGCTGGTCGGACATCAGGTCGATCACCGGGTGGGTGGTGTCGGGGTCGAGCTCGGTGGAATGGGCGTCGGCAAAGCCGAGGACGTGGCGGGCAAACTCAATCACCGCCACCTGCATCCCCAGGCAGATGCCGAGGTAGGGCACCTTCCTTTCGCGGGCATACCGCGCCGCCGTGATTTTCCCCTCGGTCCCGCGGCTGCCGAAGCCGCCGGGAACCAGGATGCCGTCCACCCCGCCGAGCAGGTCGTCCGCGTTGTCCCAGGTCAGCTCCTCCGCGTCCACCCACTGGATTTCGACCGCCGTCGCGGTCGGAATGCCGCCGTGCTTGAGGGCCTCCACCACGCTGAGATACGCATCGTGCAGCGCGACGTACTTGCCCACCATCGCAATCCGCACCGACTGCTTGGGATGGCGCAGGGTATGGACGATCGCCTCCCACTCGCTCAAATCCAGGGGGCGTTCGCCCAGCCCCAGCTCGCGGCAGACGATGTTGGCCAGCCCCTCCTCTTCCAGCACCAGCGGCGCTTCGTAGAGGATGGGCACGTCGCAGTTGGCGATGACGCAGTCCTTTTTAACGTTGCAGAACAGCGCGATCTTGTCCTTAAGCTCGCGGGTGATTTCATGCTCCGCCCGGCAGACGATCACGTCCGGCTGGATTCCCAGGGAAAGCAGCTCCTTGACCGAATGCTGGGTGGGCTTGGTCTTCATCTCCTGCGAGGCGGCGATGTAGGGCACTAAAGTCACATGGACGAACAGGCAGTTCTCCCGCCCGTTCTGGACGGCAAACTGACGGATCGCCTCCAGGAAAGGCAGCCCCTCAATGTCCCCGACCGTGCCGCCGATCTCCACAATATGCACGTCGTATTTGTCGCCGTCCAGCGCAATGCGGCGCTTGATCTCGTCGGTGATGTGGGGGATGACCTGCACCGTCCCGCCGTCGTAATCCCCCTTGCGCTCCTTTTGCAGGACGTTCCAGTACACCTTGCCCGAGGTGACCGAGCTGTTTTGGCTCAGGCTGACGTCAATAAACCGCTCGTAATGGCCGAGGTCCAGGTCGGTCTCCGCGCCGTCGTCGGTGACGAACACCTCGCCGTGCTGGATGGGGTTCATCGTGCCCGGGTCAACGTTGAGATAGGGATCCAGCTTTTTGACCGAAACGGTCAGCCCCCGGCATTTCAGCAGCCGTCCAAGGGACGCCGCCGTAATCCCCTTCCCCAGCCCGGAAACCACGCCGCCTGTGACAAAAACATACTTCGCAGCCATTTCGAGTCCTCCCCAATTTCTATCCAATTTCTATTCTTAACTCTTCGCAATTTGAACGGCGAAACGGTATCTCGGCCCGCCTCATTCCACCGGGCGCACCGGGATCCCGCAGGAAGCCAGGTAGGCCTTGAGCGCCGGGATCTCCACCTCGCGGTAGTGGAACAAGGACGCCGCCAGCACCGCGTCGGCCTTCCCTTCGGTAAACGCCTCGGCAAAATGCCGCATTGTCCCAGCCCCGCCGGAAGCGATCACCGGGATCCCCGCCCGGCTGGAAACCGCGGCCGTCAGCGCAAGGTCATACCCCGCCTTGGTGCCGTCGCAGTCCATACTGGTCAGCAGGATCTCCCCCGCCCCGCGGCGCTCGGCCTCCGCCGCCCAGGCAAGGGCGTCCAGGCCGGTGTTCAGCCGCCCGCCGTGCTTGTACACGTCCCAGCCGGAGCCGTCCTCCCGCCGCCGGGCGTCAATGGCAACCACCACGCACTGGCTCCCGAACCGCTCCGCCGCCTGGGTGATCAGCTCCGGCCGGTCAATCGCCGCAGAATTGACCGACACCTTATCCGCCCCCTGCAGCAGCACCGCGCGGAAATCCTCCGTTGTGCGGATGCCACCGCCCACGGTAAAGGGGATCGAAAGCTGCTCGGCCACCCGCGCGGCCAGGTCCACGACGGTGGAACGCCCTTCGTGGGTGGCGGTGATGTCCAGGAACACCACCTCGTCCGCCCCCTCGTCGGAATACCGCCGGGCAACCTCCACCGGGTCTCCCGCATCCCGCAGGCCGAGGAAATTGACCCCCTTGACCACGCGGCCGTCCTTGATGTCAAGGCAGGGGATGATCCGTTTTGCATACATGGCTCGGCCACGTCCTTTCCATTTGGTTTACCCGCTCTGCCCGGCAGGCAAAGGGGCGCGCCGGGCAGCCTTCCGGCTCAAGCCCGCCCGGCGCTTTCGGCCATCGCCGCGAAGTTTCGCAGCATCTGTTCCCCGTGCCGCCCCGACTTTTCCGGGTGGAACTGGACGCCCATCACGTTGCCCCGCTGCACGGCGGAGTGGAAGGGCACGCCGTACTCCGTCACTGCCAGCACATCCTCCGGGCGCTCCGCCCGGCAGGCATAGGAATGGACAAAATAGGCGTACGGCTCTTCCGGCAGGCCGGCCAGCAGCAGGCTCTTTTTGGCCGCCCGCAGGCTGTTCCAGCCGATGTGCGGGATTTTCAGCCCCCGCTCCGGCAGCCGGGCTACCCGGCCGGGGATCAAGCCCAGCCCCGGGACGCCCGGCCCCTCCTCGCTGCCGTCCAGCAGCGCCTGCATCCCCAGGCAGATGCCGAGAAGCGGCCGGCCAGAGGCGGCATAGTCCCGGATCACGGGGACCAGCCCCCGCTTTTCCAGCGCGCCCATGGCGTCCGCAAACGCGCCGACGCCGGGCAGGACCGCCCCCGACGCGGCCCGGATCGCCTCGCCGTCCCCCGTCGCCCTGGCTTGGACGCCGATCCGGCGGAAGGCCAGCTCCACGCTGCGCAGGTTCCCCGCGCCGTAATCTATAATCGCAATCAACTGCACGGCCTCCCTTCCGATACCGCCGCTTTACAGGCAATACGCCGCAGTACACATAGTACACTTCCGGCACATTTTTATAGTACATTATTTTTCTATATTACCATTTCCGACAAAAGCGGTCAAGACGGCAACGCCCCCTTCCACCCCAAAAAACGCCGTAAAAGATTCCCCGCATCCGGCCTAAAAAACAAGCCGGATTCCACAAACGCCGCCGCGGCAAAGGCGGCGGAATCCAAGGCGGCCCTCGGGCGGCGAGGGCCTTACCCTGCCGGGGATCCCGGCCGGTTTGCCGCAACGCCGGGGCGGCGGAAACGGCCTGCGAAAAGCATCCCCCATCGTTGTGCCGGCCCGCCGGTCAGCGCTCGGAGATATTCGCAGCGCTCCCAGCCTTTGCGCTGGATAATCCGTATTATCCCTCCTATAGGGGCTACGGTTATCCGCCTGTTAAAAAATATGGCCCTTATCTCGTCAGCCTATGGAACTTCCGGTTCAGAGCAATCAAACCGAGGATAAGTATTAGCGGAAACGCCGCCGCAGCAAGCAGCCCTATTTTCAGATTGCCGCCAGCCAGTTCCGAAAAACTTCCTACTATTGCCGGGCTTACTGTACCGCCGAAATCCCCTGCTAGCGCTAAAAAAGCGAACATAGCGGTGCCGCCTTTCGGGCATTTTTGAGAAGAAAGGCTGATCGTGCCCGGCCACATAATGCCCACGCTGAAGCCACAAAGGGCGCACCCGGCCAGGCCAAGAACCGGCAGGGGGGCCAGAGAGGCCAGAAAATAGCATGCCACGCACAGCAAGCCGCTCAGCAGCATGGTCCTCGCCAGGTTCAGTTTCCCGCTCATTTTTCCGTACAATACGCGAGAAAGCCCCATAAAAGCGGCAAATAGGCAGGGGCCGGCCAAATCGCCAACGGTTTTGGACACACCGAGAGCCGACTCTGTAAAGGCGGACGCCCATTGCGCCATAGCCGCTTCGGATGCGCCGGAACAGACCATCAGCAAGATCATTATCCACAGCAACGGCAGCCGGAGCAGCTTGCGCAGGGGCAGACTCTCCCCGTCCTCTACCAGGCGCTCCATGGGACAGGTGAGGAACAGGAAGACATTGATCAGCGGCACCAGCGCCCAGATCAGCGTGAGCACCCTCCAATTCTCGGTGCCAAACACCGCAAAAAAGAGAGAGGAGCCTAGGATGACGCCCACCGCCCCCCAACAGTAAAAAGAGTGCAGTAAACTCATCCTCCCGTCCTTGTTTTCAAAGGGGCAGGCTTCCACAATGGGGCTTACCAGCACCTCCACAAGGCCGCTGCCGATGGCGTATAGCACCACCGCCATGAGAATCCCCAGAAAGGGCACGGGGAAAATGTCCGGGAGGACCGCCAGCAGCACAAGCCCCGCCGCCGAAACCACCTGGGAGGTCACCACACAGATACGGTAGCCGATTTTGTCCGCAAACTTGGTTGCCCCAAGGTCAATGAGCAGCTGGGTCAGATAAAACACAACGGGGATCAGGGCGATCTTTTCCAGCGAGATCCCGTAGGTGTTTTGAAAGGTCAAAAACAGAAGGGGCGCAAAGTTGGCGGCGATGGCCTGGGTGATAAATCCCAGATAGCAGGCCGCCAGGGTTTTTTGATACTTTCGATTTTTGGCCATATCAGTTACCCGCCCGGATGTTTTTTACCGTTTTTTTCTCAATGCGGAGATCTTCATAAATCCTGATCCCGCCGTTGCCTACCGGAGCCTGCGCCAAAAGGCCAACTTTTATAGCGGGTTCCGCGGGGAGATGGAAATACCGCATCATATAAAAGTTCACGCCGTCCACGGAATAATGGAACGCGAAGCTGTTGCCAACCCGGCAGACTTGCAGCCAAGCGGTGTTGCCCTCCAGGTTGCAGCCGTTGGCGTCGTCGGAATCCCCCTTTGTCACCACGCTTACCGCAGCGTGCGTGCCAAAATCCGTCAGCTCAAAGCAGCATTTCGCCCAGCAATGCATGTCTTTCATAACCATTACGGAAGCAGAATCGTAGGTATCCTTAAATTCGTGGGAGACTTTTACCCGAAGTACAAAATCCCCTTCCACCTCCGTATAGTAATAGGGAGCATTGCAAAGGGATTCCGGGAGGATCCCCTCCTGGCATTCATCAATGCTGCCGCAGAAGAAATCGGTCCGGGCCGGCGCCATGATCTCAATCCTGCCCTCCGTCTGCTTGATCAGGCTTTTGTTTAACCACTTAAATTCCATGATGGATCTCCTTCCTCACATGTATTTAAGCGAATTATATAATCCAAGCCTTCAAAAATAAAGGCACTATAGCATCAGATAAAAGCATTATTTACCCAACTCGTGTTTTTTTCCCGGTGAATATCCGTACTTCCTGCGGAATTGGCGGCTGAAGTAATTTACAGAATGAAACCCGCAGGAACCGCTGATCTCCTGAAGTGTCAATGTGGTTTCCTGCAGCAGCCGCCGCGCTGTTTGAAGGCGGTACTGAATGAGTGCCTCCACCGGAGAACAGCCCAGGTAGGATTGGAAACACCGCCCCGCTTCGCTCCGGCTGATGTTGGCGGCACCAGAAATATCTGCCAGGGTGACCGTTTGGGCGTAATTCTCGTAAATATACGACAGCATTTTCTGAAGGCGTATTTGCGCATCCAGTTGTACCCGTGACGCTTCAGATTTTGGCAGGGAATCAAAATTGCGAAAGATTGCTTCCAATACGCAGCAGATGCTGCGCTGAACCGCCAGCTCGTAGCAATCGGGCCGTTCCCGCATAGCGCAATACGCAGCGCGGATCTGCCTGCGGACCTCTTCCCACAGGCCGCTGCCGTGCCGGAATACAACAAAGGGCAGGGAGTTACACGCAAGAAGCGGCTGGATGTATTTCTGATAAATGACGCTGTTCTCCGGGGCAACCACTGTGCCGGAAAAAAGAATAATCGGTAAGTTATCCGGCGCCTCGCCGGACAGCTGCCGGATTCCGTGGAGCATATTTTGGTTGACAAAGATGCTGTCCCCCGGCTCCAGGACCGTATGGGTTTGTCCCACCTGATGGTCCAGGACACCGCTTTGCGCTGTAGCGATCTCAAAGTAGGGATGCCAGTGCATAGGCCCCGCACGGTTTGGCAAAGCAGCAAGTTCATCGCAGTAAAATGCAACGGGGAAAGCCAAAATGTCACGCGGTATCTGCTCTTGCAATTGATGGTCAAGTATTATCGGCATACTTCGTCACCCCAAGGCAAAGGATTGCCATCCGGCCTCAAGCCTTAAATGTATATTATATTACTATTTTATTACTTTTTCCATCTCTTTGGCGCAGAAAAGCGGCGGCAGGAATTTCTCCCTGCCGCCGTGTTCTTTAAGCATAGATCTAATCATTATTTCTGATTTCCGCTGCCGTTGGTCGGATATCGCTCATCTTGCCCGCCCGCTCCCTTGATCTCCCGCTTTGAGCGGCTCGGTCACACCCTCACGCTCTGCGGTCTGCCCTGGCAGCCGCAAAACCTTCTGCCCGCTCAGCAACGTGGGCAGGGAAACCGTTCCGCTTGCAGGAAGTCAGAAGATGTATTAAAAGCTCTCTATGCGCCTTGATATACCGCCCATGCCCTGATCCCCCCATTTCGATTTCTTTCTGTTTTTTGCGAAGGGATGGAAAAAGATAATCTCCCGGCCATACCTTAAGTGCCGCCTACCTTTAAAAACTATCTTTCCGCGGTCACTTTTCTGCTTTTTCGTGAAGGGCAACAAAAAGCCCTTAGCTATGAGCGACTCTCCACAGCTAAGGGCTTATCTATATGGATTTCTTCCGCCATGCAAGCCGCTTGTCAATATTCTGTAACCCATAAACCACCGGATTACAAGAATAATGGCACTTGTATGGCTGTTATCAAATGGTTATCAAAAGGCTTCTCAGAACGCCGCAAACACGCATAAATACTGGCTTTTTACAGCGGTTCGGTTTATTCCCACTCGCTCCCGTCAGACATATTCTAAACGGATTTGTTTATGGGATTTAGCTCAGAGTGTTTCTATTGTTTTCATTATCCAGATAGTTTGGGCTATCTGATTTTTTGTTGCCATGGTGTTGCCACGATTACATGACATGTGACATGGTTAAGAAATAACATTTAGACTTAGTCAAGTTTATAATGATACGCTCCTGCTTTGGTCATAGTCTGAACTTTGAAATCAGCATCTTCTAAAGCACTTACTATCAATGATTTTTTATAGGGTACATGTAAAGTAGCTACTTTATACATATTGTCACGGAAAACAGGTAATTTATCCCACAAATTAGTAATCTGCTTACGCATTCCTGTCGAACTCCAAATATCCGACTTTTCTTTAAAATCGGGATAAATTACAATTACAGGAAGTCCTTCTATGTTAATACCATAGTCGATTTCTTCACGTAGCGCCCGACTATTCTTTGTATTGGAACTTAGGAAAAGTACAATATTTTTTGATGCGTTAAGCCTCTCGTGTAATCTTTTCTTTAATGTTTCCCACTCGCTACCATCACGTACATTATAGGTTTTGGCATGGGCATCGACAAATGGGAAAGAGCTATCCATCCCTTTCCATGCTCGAAATTGATTGTAATAGAGAAAGTCCGGGGTAGCATTTGCACCTAAATTCGATTCATTAAATGGTTCAGCCACATAAAAAGCGGCATAATTTGCTGTCCTATTTACCATTTTTACCTCCTAGATATTGAACGAAACATATCTTTATACTCATATAGAGAAATTTCATTAACATTACCAAATATAAGAATCTCTACCTTAGATTTTAAGGTTACACCACTACTATTAAGCGTACACAGCATACATCTGAGCAGCTCATCTTTATTTTTGGGGCCATCATCAAATCTGGAAATACCTGTCCCCAATACAGGGAGCGCCACATCATATCTTGCATAGACACGATCAATTTCTTTCCACATTTTCATCAGCATAAGCTCGAACTGAGCCATGTTGGTGTGAGTTTCGTACTGAGAATCCAACTTAGTCATTGCAAGCATCAAATATGTATGATTGTCAATACTGCTATCATATCGAATGATTGTCCCAAGCGGAAAATCATAAAGGCCGTTATTGTCTTTCTGTAATCCAAGTCGAATGGCTTCTTTCTCAACCACCATTTCTATCTCACTTTTTCTGCCATGTTCTAAAAACAATTGCCCGTGTAGAGATGTCTTTGAAATCACTACATCATCAATCCTGGTATCAAAATGTGTGTCGCATCCTATAACTCTTAATCCTGACGCAGAAAAAATGTTTCCACAATTAATCAATATCGATGTTTTTCGGATTTGGATACTCACCGATTCCTTAAAAATCTGTCCAATAATAACATAGATAATCAAACACAATATCAGATACAGCATAAGAACCAATCCAATGCGAAACCAAATGTTAGATGCTTTAAAATCAGCTAAGGAGATTCCAAGAATAGACAAAATCGTTGATAATCCACCAACTATCGTTGCAGCTATGATAATGCTATCTCGAATTTGTTTAGGAAGGTTATTATACTTATCAAAAATTCTCTTCATAACCCCATCATCTTTGCCTACTGTCGGCTATTTTAGATGTTCATGCAATATCTGTTTAATAGTTTCTTGGGCAGTTTGTTCTCCGGCCAAACGAATCAATTTATTATAGTTATCTATTTCGTTCCCGGAAAAGACAATGGATACCATTTTTTCTGGCTTTCCTGCAACATGATCATAATCTTCAGGATGCGCCCAAAAACATCTCATACAAAATTTTGGATCTTTAATTTCCCAATTCTTACAATGCTCGCATGTCCAAGATTTTGCTCGGTTTGCCGATGGGCTTAACAACATAAAATAGTCTATATCTGATTCGTCATGTTCCCCGCCAATCTCATAAGGGATACGGTGGTCTACTTGAAGTTTTGATTCATCCATCTTTTCAAGATAGATAAAACAACGTGGACCATATTTGTCAATAAGTGCCTTCTTTAACGCCTTAG
>CAJFQI010000065.1 GCA_904419005.1 Candidatus Avimonas faecium
ACCGTATTGGACGAGCAGCCGATGGCCATGTCGGCCCGCAGGGCGTTTTCAAAGGCCGCGGGGGTCAGGATATCCAGCGGCCGGATGTTTTTCTCCAGCAGCTCCATCACCCGTTCGCCGGTTTCCTTGGCCAAGCGGACGCGGGCAGCGCTGACCGCCGGGATGGTGCCGTTGCCGGGCAGGGCCATGCCGATCGCCTCGGTCAAGCAGTTCATCGAATTCGCGGTATACATGCCGGAGCAGGAGCCGCAGCCGGGGCAGGCGGTGTCCTCCAGCGCGTGCAGCCCCGCCTCATCCAGCTTGCCGGAGGCATAGCTGCCCACCGCCTCAAACATCTCGGACAGGCCGATACGGCGGCTGCCGTCCCGGCCGGGCAGCATCGGCCCGCCGCTGACGAAGATCGAGGGCAGGTTCATCCGGCAGGCCGCCATCAGCATGCCGGGGACGATCTTGTCGCAGTTGGGGATAAAGACCACGGCGTCCATCGGATGAGCGGTCAGCATCACCTCAATCGAATCCGCAATCAACTCGCGGGAACAGAGGGAATATTTCATCCCCTTGTGGTTCATAGACAAGCCGTCGCACACCCCGATGGTATTGAAGGTAAAAGGCACCCCGCCGGCGTTGCGGATTCCCGCCTCAACCGCCTTGGTGATGGTATCCAAATGGGCGTGGCCGGGGATGTAGTCGCTTTTCGAGCTCACAACCGCGACAAACGGACGCTTCATCTCCGCGTCCGTAATACCGAGCGCCTTCAGCAGGGAACGGTGGGGCGCGCGGGACGGCCCTTGCTTCATCAAATCACTGCGCATCATGAAACACTCCTTTTCCGGGAATACCCGGTCTGTATGCCGGCGATCTGCCGGCCCGGGAAGCGGCCGGAAGCCGTCTCCTGGATTCTTTTCTTATATCTGCGCCTGGGGAAAACAGCCGCTACTCCGCATCCCCCGCCGCCTGGTCTGGGACTGTCTTGGTCAGGAAATTCCGCAGCAGCTCAAGACACTCCTCGTTCATCCGGGCGCTTTTCTTACCGCTGGCCACGCCTTCCGCTTCCCGGACGCCAAAATACAGATTTTCCGGCAGCTCGTCCAGCCCCATCTTGGAGCGCATCGGGTCGTCCTTCCAGTTCCAATACCGGCCGTCCTCCGACATACCGTCAACGTCCACCCCGATCACCTCATAAAACCGGTAATCGTCGGTCAGCTGCGGGAGGAGGGTATCTTCATACGACGCCTGGTCCATGATGATAAACATGACATCCCCCGCCGACAGATGCGCCATCAGCTTGGTACGGTTGGCCAAGCCGATCTGGTCCATACTGCCCGTGTAGAGGGATTCAATGTTTACCTCCACTTTGCCATCCCCGTCCAGATCCCGGCCGTAAGCGGCCAGCTCCGCCTCAAGCACGTTGCAGGCGCCTTCGCTTGCCATCGTTTCGGTCACCAGGAGAACCTGGTAATCCGGATCGTCCCGCAGAACAATCTGGCCGATCACAACCGCCAAGAACGCCACGACAATTATCCCGACAATCACTGCCCACTTGTAGTGATACCAGAAATTGGAAAGCTTATCCTTCGGCTTTTTGGGGCCTTCGGGCTTGGGTTCGGGCCGCAGCTCCTCCTCATCCACACCCACCAGGTACATTTCTCTTGCCATCGGACTGCCCGCTTTCTCCGCGCGCTTGCTAAATCACGGTCCTTCTCCCCGCGCGGCGGGAAAAGGCAGTGTGAAAGGCTGTCAATCCCGCGGCTTCATTGTCGGGAAGAGCAGGATATCCCGGATCGAAGCTTGATCGGTCAGCAGCATCACCAGACGGTCGACACCGATCCCCAAGCCGCCCGTCGGGGGCATCCCGTATTCAAGCGCGGTGAGGAAATCCTCGTCAACATCGCTGGCCTCCTCGTCCCCGGCGGCCTTCAGGGCCGCCTGCGCCTCAAACCGGGCGCGCTGGTCAATGGGATCGTTCAGCTCGGAAAAGGCGTTGGCGTGTTCCCTCCCGACAATAAAGAGCTCAAAGCGCTCGGTATAATCGGGATTTTCCGGCATCCGCTTGGCCAGCGGGGAAATTTCCACCGGATGGTTCATAATGAAGGTCGGCTGGATCAGCTTGTCCTCCACATACGCCTCAAAGAACAGGTTGAGGATATCGCCCTTGCCGTGCCGCTCCTCGTACTCAACGCCATGCTCCTTCGCCAGAGCGCGGGCCTGCTCCAAGGTGGAAACGGCCGCAAAGTCCACACCGGCATACTTTTTCACCGCGTCCAGCATGCTCAGCCGCTCAAACGGGCGTTCCAAATCAATGGCCACCCCGCCGTAGGTGATCTGCGCGGTACCGAGCACCTTCTTGGCGACGGTGCGGATCAGATCCTCCGTCAGATCCATCATCCCGTTGTAGTCGGTGTACGCCTGGTACAGCTCCAGCAGGGTAAATTCCGGGTTGTGGCGGGTATCCATGCCTTCGTTGCGGAACACCCGGCCGATCTCGTACACCCGCTCAAACCCGCCGACGATCAGCCGCTTCAGATGCAGCTCTAGGGCGATGCGCAGGTACATATCCATATCAAGCGTGTTGTGATGGGTGATAAACGGCCGCGCCGCCGCGCCGCCCGCGATGTTGTGCAGCACAGGGGTTTCCACTTCAAGGAACCCGCTGGCGTCAAGGTAACGGCGGATCTCAGTGATGATCCGCGACCGCTTGACAAACGCATCCTTGACCTCCGGGTTAACAATCAGGTCAAGATAACGCTGGCGGTAGCGGGTATCCGTGTCCTTGAGCCCGTGGAATTTTTCGGGCAGGGGCAGAAGGGACTTGGACAGCAGGACAATTTTCTGGGCGTGGACCGAAATTTCCCCTTTCTGGGTGCGGAACACAAAGCCCTCCACCCCCAGGATATCGCCGATATCCCACTTTTTAAAGTCCATGTATTCGTCCGCGCCCACATCGTCGCGGCGGACGTATACCTGCATCCGGTCGCTGCCGTCCCGCAGGTCCATAAAGCTCGCCTTGCCCATGATGCGGCGGCTCATCATCCGGCCCGCGATGCGTACCGTCTGGCCCTCCAGCTCCTCAAAACGGGAGCGGATGTCGGCGTTATGCGCCGTCACCTCGTATTTGGTGATCGCAAAGGGATCCTTTCCCGCCTCCTGAAGGGCGGAAAGCTTGTCCCGCCGGATTTGGAGCAGCTCTGACAGCTCCTGCTCCGCGTTTTCGGAGGGCGGATTCGCCCCGTTGTTCCTTTCCTCCACAATACCGTTCCTTTCCTGCCGGGAGGATCCCGGCTTGCTTATCTTTGACAAAGCGGGCGGGCGACTCAACAGTCACCGCGCCCGCCGATCCGGCGCAGAGCCGGCAGAATCCCGTTTATTTTAGAATTTCCAGGATCTTGTAATTGACAACGCCGACCGGGGTTTCCACTTCCACCACATCGCCCGGCGCATGGGAGAGGAGCGCCCGCCCCACCGGCGACTCGTCCGAAATCCGGCCGCCCAGCGGATCCGCCTCGGTGGAGCCGACGATCTGGTAGGTCTCCTCCTCGTCCGAAGCAAGATCCTGCACCTTCACGCGGGAGCCGATGTGGATCATCTGGGTATTCAGTTCGCTTTCATCAAGGACACGGACGTTTTTGAGCTGGTTCTCAATCTCCGCGATCCGGCCCTCAATAATCGCCTGCTCGTTTTTCGCCTCGTCGTATTCGCTGTTTTCCGACAGGTCGCCGAAGGACAGCGCCACTTTGATCTTTTCGGCAATTTCTTTGCGCTTGACCGATTTCAGCTCTTCGAGCTCGCTTTCCAGACGCTTAAGGCCCTCATCGGTAATGACGGTCTGCTTGTTGTTCATCGTACCCTTCCTGTCCTTTCCGCGTTTCATATCCGGCGGCAGCCCGCGGGATGCGGGTTATCCCGCCCAAACGCCCCTTGCTGCTGCGCAAACGGCGTTCAAATTGTCATAAAAGGTATTATACTAAACCGGCAGTCCGATGTCAAGCCCCGCGAGCCGCCAGGCTGCGTCCTTCAGCGCAAGGAGCCGTCCCCCGACGCGGAGGAATTCGGGCGGCCCCTCGGCGATCTCCCGCACCCCGCTGAGCTCGTACAGCCCGGCCAGGAAGCCCTCCAGCCCGCAGCCGCGCGGACAGGCGGCGGCCAGCGCTTCGGGGACGCGGGGACGGTAGGCGTCGGCTACCCCCGCCATACCGCCGCGGAATGCCGAACCGTAGTCCGCTGCGCCGCCGCAGGGCGGAGCGGAGAGCAGCAGCCCTTTGGCGCGAAGAGGCCGGTCTCCCGCCGGCAGCCCATCCGGGGCCAGGATCAGCAGGCTCCCTTCAAGGGCCGACGGGTCCTCCCCCACCATCAGGGCGGCGCCGTATTCGGCCATCGCCGCATACCGCTGCCGGGCGTACCGGTCGGGTCGGCCGGTCGCTACCCGCACGTCGGCCGCATAGGCCAGGAACCGCAGGGGCAGGTCGGGGCAGGCTGCCTGCGGATCGTAAATCCCCACCTGGACCAGGCGGGGATGCATCCCCACCGCCTGCAATAAGGCCAGCGCCGCATTTTCCATCATCCGCCGGCTGAGCGCGTTCCCCGCAAAGCGGCCGATCCGGCTCCCCACGGGCGGCGTCACCCCGGCAGGCAGCAGGAGCCTGCCAGCCTCCCGCCCGGCGGCGCGGCGGACGGCCGCCCAGTCCGGCTCCCCGTCCCGGCCCGCCTCCGCCGTGATTTTGACAAAGCGGCCGCTTCCCGCCGCCGCAAATTCCGCCCGCACCTCCGGCGGGCGGAGCCGCCGGCTGAGCCAGCGCCGGCGCGGTTCCGCCAAGCATACCGCCGCGAGCATACGCGTTTTCCCCCCTTGATGACGACGTGGATCAGTCCGTATGCTCCAATATATGCGCGGGCGGCGGAGCCCTATGCCTCCGCCGCCCGTTTCGCCTGACGGTCTCCCTTATTCGGTTTTGGGAACCGGTTCCAGACGGGACGGACGCAGCAGCCCTTCGCTGCTGTCCTGCGGGTTCCACAGGAAGTAGTCGATAAACTCGTAGGTTTCCCCCTGCACCAACAGGAGATATTCTGTCTTATTGCAGTACAGCTTGACGGCAGAGCTTTCCGCCGTCTCCCCGGCAGCCGGCCGGAAGAGGACATAATATCCCTTGCCTTCGTCGTACCCCTTCTCCTCAGCCACCGCCGTATGGAGATACCCGCTGCTCCATCGGGTGACCGACCGGTACTGCCAGAGCGAAGGAACCGCTATCAGCAGGAAAAGAAGGCTGATCACGAGCCTCTTAACCCTACCTTTTGTGTCCTTTCCGCTCCCCTTCCCCCTCTCGCCGCCCTTACATTCCGTATTGGCGGCGGCGCATTCCTCCCCCAGCAAGGCAGGCAAAGCCCACGCCAAGCAGGCGCCGGCCAGGATCAGGATATTCATTGCCAACACCAAAATCACCAGGATTTGGCAGGTAGTAAACAGCCCGTTCACGACCGCGTTCCGCCATGGCCAGGAGCTGAAAAACAGGCGCTCTTCCCATACAAGCAGCAGGCAAAGGCCACAGGCGGCAACGCCTGCGCAGGACAGCCCGAGCTGAAATTTCCCCAGTAAGCGTAGAAAGCGCCCTATCCGTTTCATGGTCCGCCGCCTCCTATCTGAGAAAAGCCGGCATGGAATACGCCGGTTTACAAAAGCACGGGATGCTTCCGCAAATGCCATCATAAATTCTATAATTTTTGAAAATTAAAAATTTATTTTATCATCTTCTATTACCATCATATCGGAAGATATGGAAAATGTCAAGAACGCGTTCGGCACGGCCGGCCGCGGATACCGCCGGCATTTCGGAAAGCCTTTGGCCGTTGTTCGCCGGGTTTTTGACAACAGGAAAAATAACGATTATACTGTTTATACTTTTCCGTTTCCGGAATGCAAAGGAGGCTCCGCCATGCAGCCGAATGGGCAGAAAATCCTGCTGGTTGAGGACGACAGCGCCATCCGCCTCGGCCTGGAATATTCCCTCTCCCAGGAAGGGTACGAGCCGGTCCTGTGCGGGACGGCACAGGAGGCGCTGGCCGCGATGGAGCGGGAGAGCTTCTCCCTGGCCCTGCTGGATCTCTCCCTCCCGGATGGGAACGGCTACGACATCTGCCGCCAGATCAAGCGCCGCGGGGATACGCCGGTCATCTTCCTGACCGCGCGGGATGACGAGGTCAACGTCGTGATGGGCCTTGACATGGGCGCGGACGATTACATCGTCAAGCCGTTCCGCGTGCGGGAGCTGCTCTCCCGCATCCGCACCGTGCTGCGCCGGGCCGGGAAGGCACCCGGCAGCGGCGCGGCCGTTGAATACGGCAACGTCCGGATTTTCCCGTCGCAGGGGCGGGTGACCAAAAACGGGCAGGATGTGTTCCTCACGGCGCTGGAATACCGCCTGCTGATGACGCTGGTCAACAACGAGGGCCGGGCGCTCTCCCGCTCCCAGCTTTTGGAAAGCATCTGGGACGTGTCGGGGGATTTTGTCAACGACAACACGCTGACCGTTTATATCAAGCGGCTGCGGGAAAAAATCGAGGACGACCCACAGGAGCCCCGGATCATCCAGACCATCCGGGGGATGGGCTACCGGATTGACGGCCCATCCCAGAGCTCTTCCCGCTGAACGGCCGCAACGGCCCGGCCGGCTGCCGCGGCCAAAACAGGAACCGGGGTTTGCCGCCCCGGGGAAGGGGCAATTGCCGTGTTTTCGTTTTTGCGCAACCTAGAAATCCGCCTTTTCGCCGGCGCGCTTCTGCTTCTGTGCGCCGCTGCAGCCCTGCTGGGAGGGATCCTGGGCGGCGCGGGGGCGGCTTTTGCCGCACTGATCGCCGGCATCGCCGTGTCGGCCGCAGCCCTGCTGTTCCAGTATTGGAAATACCGGCAGATCGCCCGGCTGGCCGATTACCTCACCCGGATCAACGCCGGGGAATACGGCCTGGACGTGCGGGACAACGCCGAAGGGGAGCTCAGCATCCTGAAAAACGAGATATACAAGGTGACGACCCGGCTGGCCGAATACAACCAAACGCTGCGGCAGGAAAAGGTCCGGCTGGCGGACGCGATGTCCGATATCTCCCACCAGCTCAAAACGCCCCTCACCTCAATGATGGTGATGGCCGACCTGCTGCGGGACGAGCATCTGCCCGCCGACAAGCGGGAAGAGTTCACCGCCCGCCTGATCGCCCAGCTGGAGCGCATCCAATGGCTGGTATCCTCCCTGCTCAAGCTGTCCAAGCTTGATGTGGGGACGGCCGGGATGAAGCGGGAGCCGGTCCTCCTGCGGGCGGCGGTGGAAAAGGCCGCCGCCCCGCTGCGGATCCCCATGGAGCTTAAAGGCCAGCGCCTGATCCTGACAGGGCCGGAGGGCGCGTCCTTCCTGGGCGACCTGTCCTGGACGGCGGAAGCGCTGCTGAACGTGATGAAAAACTGCAGCGAGCATACGCCCGCCGGCGGGACGGTCCGCGCGGAATGGAGCGACAACCCGATTTACGCGCAGATAAAGATCGCCGATACCGGCGAGGGCATTGACAAGGCCGACCTCCCTCATATCTTCACCCGCTTTTACCGGGGAAAGAACGCGGCGGAGGACAGCGTGGGCATCGGGCTGGCGATGGCGAAAAGCATCTTGACTCAGCAGCATGGGGAAATTACAGTATCCAGCGAACCGGGCAAGGGGACGGAATTCCGCATCCGGATTTATAAGACGGTGGTGTAATCCCGCCGACGCAGAAAAGAGGCCGGCCGGCGATCCGCCGGCCAAAGCAAAAGGGGCTGCCGCGCCAAATCCACGCAGCAGGCCCCGTTTTTGTTTTGTCCTTTCTTTTCGGCTCTTTTCGGCGTTTCCTTCGGGCCCTCGCTTTTTATCCCCTCAGCTCCCGCTGAAGGGCTTTCGGCAGCTTTCCGACGACCGTATCATAGCTGTGGTCAATCATCTCCCGCACGAGCTCGTCCGGCACTGCGCCGTCCAAAGGGAAGGTGTTGAAATACGGCTGCTGCACCGGCGGGCAGTGGTATCCCCGCACAATCACGCCGGGATACAGACGGCGGTAAAGCTCCCCCGCCATCCGCTCGCAGTTTAGGGTAAGGGAATCCCGCCCCTTTAAGACAAACACCTGCGCAAAGATCCGCCCCGGCCTGGAGGGCGTCTTCCCCACCTTGAGGATCGTTGAATCCGGGCCAAAGGGATGGTCAATATACGCGCCTTTCTTTGACAAACAGTAAGCGAGGACCTGCTGAGGCGTCACAGCCTGCGCCTCCTTTCGCGGGTTTGCCGGATACGAATCTCCGTATGCCATCATACCATCCGTCCGGCGATTTTTCAAGGAACGCCCGTCCGGCGCGCGATTGTGACGGAATTGTCATCCTTCCGGTCACCGGGCCGTCACTGTGGGAGGGTATACTGAACGTGTAAACCCCAAGGCGGGCGACCGCCGGAAAGGAAGATTGGCAATGGAAATCCTTCGTGTAGAGCATCTCAGCAAGGTATATGGAAAAGGGGAAACCGCCGTCCATGCGCTGGACGACGTCTCCTTCTCAGTGCAGAAAGGCGAGTTCCTCGCCATCATCGGGCCGTCCGGCTCGGGCAAATCCACCCTGCTGCACATCCTCGGCGGTGTCGATAAGCCCACCGCCGGCAAGGTATATGTCGAAAACACCGACATGTACTCCCTGGACAACACCCAGCTGGCGGTGTTCCGCCGCCGTCAGATCGGGTTGATTTATCAGTTCTACAACCTGATCCCCGTGCTGAACGTAGAGGAAAACATCACCCTCCCCCTCCTGCTTGACGGGCGGAAGGTGGACGCCGCCTACCTGCGGGAGCTGCTGAACACCCTGGGGCTGAGCCAGCGGGTCGGGCACCTGCCCAACGAGCTTTCCGGCGGCCAGCAGCAGCGGGTGTCAATCGGCCGGGCACTGATCAATTCCCCGGCCCTGGTGCTGGCGGACGAGCCGACCGGAAACCTTGACAGCAAAAGCAGCGCCGAAATCATCAACCTGCTGCGGCTGTACAACAAAAAATACAACCAGACCCTGATCGTCATCACCCACGACGAAAACATCGCGCTGCAGGCCGACCGGGTCATCAGCATTGAGGACGGCCGCATCGCCAAGGACGAGGTGCTGGCCGTATGAATATCGTCAATAAGGTCACACTCAAGACCCTGAAGAAGAACAAGACCCGCACCATCGTCACCATCATCGGCGTGATCCTGTCGGCCGCGATGATCACCGCCGTCACCACTTTTGTATCCAGCATGCAGCAGACGATGATCGCGTACGAGGTCACCACCGGCGGGCCGTGGCAGGCTTCCCTGGACCTCATCCCCTATGGGGTGGCCAGTCAGGTGCAGGCGAACGAAAAGCTTAGCCAGACCGGCATCCGGCACGGCGTGGGCTACGCCGCGCTGGACGAGGGCCTGAACGAATACAAGCCCTACGTTTATGTTGAAGAGATGGACGCCCAGGCGATGGCGCTCTACGGCCTGCGGCTGGTGTCCGGCCGGCTGCCGGAGAATACCGGCGAAATCGTGGTGCCGGAGCATCTGATGGAAAACGGCGGGGCGCAGGTAGCCCTGGGGGACACCCTGACCCTGGCGATCGGGGACCGCTATTACCAGGACGAGGAGGCGGCGGGCCCGCTCGGCCAAAACAACGGCTATTATCCCGAGGACATGCCCGAAGTCCTGAAGGTCCGCGAAACCCGCACCTATACGGTGGTCGGGATCGTCAAGCGGCCGGCGTTTGAAGACTATTCCGCCCCCGGCTATACCCTGGTGACGGTGCTTGATCCTGCCGCCCTGTCGGCGGACGACCTGGTCACCATGCCCTTTACCGCCAAAAACGCGCGGGACGCGGTCGGCCTTTCCGAAAGCCTGCTTGCGGAAAACGGCCTTTTGGATACGGCGGCCAGCACCCTGCACAGCAACCTGCTCAACTTTATGGGGGTGGGCGACAACTCGGGCTTCAACGCCGTTGTCTACAGCATGGCCGTCATCCTGATCGTGCTGATTATGGTGGGCTCCGTCTCCTTGATTTACAACGCCTTTGCCATCTCGGTCAGCGAGCGTTCCAAGCAGTTCGGGATGCTGGCCGGCATCGGCGCCACCTCCCGGCAGATCCGTAACGCCGTCCTGTTTGAAGCCTGCTTCATCAGCGGCATCGGCATCCCCGTCGGGCTTCTGTCCGGCGTGGGCGGGATCGGCCTGACCCTTTACCTGCTGCGGGACGTGCTGAATTCCTTTACCAACAGCGCCGATACCCGCTTCATTTTCTCCGTCTCGGCGCCCGCGATAGTAGCCGCCGCGCTGGTGAGCTTTCTCACCGTGCTGATTTCCGCCTGGATTCCTTCCCGCCGGGCCGCCCGCGTCTCCCCCATTGAGGCAATACGGATGACCGGAGAGATCAAAATCAGGCGACGGCAGGTGAAAACCTCCCGCCTGACCAGGAAGCTGTTCGGCATTGAGGGCGACCTGGCGATGAAAAACTTCAAGCGGAACCGCCGGCGGTACCGCGCCACCGTTTTCTCCCTGGTGATCAGCATTGTGCTGTTTCTGTCGGCCTCCTCCTTTACCAGCTATATGAACGAAGGCGTAAACAGCGTGTATGCGACGAGCAATTACGACCTGGCGATGGGGATGGGGCCCTTCACGGAGCAAACGGAACGGGACGCCGTGATCAAGGCCGTCTCCGGCTTGGAGGAGGTCGACGACTGGTCGGTTGTCAAAAACGCTGGCGGCCTTGCCTGCCTGCCCGCCGATATCGTCAACCCCGACTACCTCAAGGAGCCGGAGGAGGAAGGGCGCGCCCCGGACGTCTTCCTCAACGAGGACGGCACCGCCCGGCTAAGCTACCACGTCTACGGCCTCAATGACGAAGCGTTCCGCGCCTACCTTGATGCGCTGGGGCTGGACGCCGCCGCCTACACCGACCCCTCCCAGCCCCGCGGGATCGTGCTTGACCAGCAGGTATTTTACGACCGGGCCGGCCATCTGGCGACCACCCGCCTCTTTACCTCCCTGCCGCAGGGGGAAATCGTCCTGCACGATTATTCCTACGACCCCTATACCGGCGAATCCACCGGCCTGGAGGACGGCGAGGTCGGCGAAGCGGCGCTGACGCTGGGCTATATCGCCGATGAAGCGCCGCTGGGGGTGGAGCGCTTTCATGCAAGCCCCGACACCTTCTCCATCGTCCTACCGGAGGATGTCTTTGACGCGCTGTTTGGGAATTTCCCCGGCGGCAGCCGCGGGGAGGATATGATGGCCATGACCGCTGCGGACGCCTTTGCGGCGGAATCCGCCGTAAGCCAAGCGCTCCAGTCGCTGGGGTATACGCAGGTATCGCTTTACAATATCGAGGAATCCGCGCAGACCAACCGCAACCTGATCCTGGTGGTCAACGTCTTCAGCTACGGGTTTATCACCCTGATTACCTTGATTACGGTGGCGAACGTCTTCAACACCATCTCCACCAACGTCAACCTCCGCCGCCGGGAGTTTGCGATGCTCAAATCGGTGGGGATGACAGGCGGCGGCTTCAACCGGATGATCAACTTTGAATGCCTGTTTTACGGGCTGAAAGCCCTGCTGTACGGCCTGCCGCTTTCCCTGCTGGTCACCTATTGGATTCATCAGTCGATGGATCTGGGGGTAAGCATCCGCTTCCATATCCCCTGGCTCCAGGTGCTGCTCTGCGTGCTCGGCGTATTCCTGATCGTCTTTATCACGATGATGTACGCGATGTCCAAGGTGCGCAGGGAAAACATTGTGGACGCGCTGAAAAACGAAAATCTGTAAGTGACGCTTTTTTCAGGAAAGACGATTCGGCGGAACCTTATAGCCGTAACGCTTTAGAGGACGTGGCAAAATGTGAAATTTTGCCACGTCTCTTTTTCTCTTCAACTGCAAACAGCGTTGCCGATTATATTTCCCCCTCGCCGCGCATACTGTATATTGTCCGCCGGATGGCCTGCGCTGCGCCGGCCGGCCTTTCGCGCTCCGCCCCCGCCGGACGGGCGCGCCGGACAACAGTA
>CAJFQI010000066.1 GCA_904419005.1 Candidatus Avimonas faecium
GGCGGGCCAATCCAAATACCCGCTCAGGAAAATGCTGAATTTCGCGGAGGAGGGGATCACCTCCTTCAGCGTCAAGCCGCTGCGGATTATTTCGGCCTTCGGCATCGTGATCGCCGGCTTAAGCGTATTCGGGCTGCTGTATTCCCTGATTTCTAAGCTGACCGGCAACGCCGTTTCGGGCTGGACGGCGATCGTCGCTTCCATCTGGCTGCTCGGCGGCATCCAGCTGCTGTGCATCGGCGTATGCGGGGAATATATCGGGAAGATCTACAGCGAGGTGAAGGCCCGCCCGCGTTACCATGTGGAAACGCTGCTCCATCGCCCGGGCGGCTTCCGCCCGGACAGCGCCCCGCCGGAAGAGGCGCCCGCCGGCCCGCAGGCGGAGCCATAAGCCCACGGCGCGCCGCCTGCGTCTGGAAAGGAAACCAACCAAGCATGAAACAAGGGATGCTGCAAAGCACTGGATGCAGCATCCCTTGTTCTGGCTTACGGCTCGTTTTTGCCGTTCAAAAAGGTCTGCGGCCGTCTTCACTTATGTGGCCGCGGTATTCCCCGATATAGATTGTGGCTCTATACGGAAAAGCGCCCGGGAGGGCGCCTCACCGCTTCGGCGCCTCCTTTATCCCGCATCCGGGAGGCTGGCCGCCGCGCCGAGGAACACCGGCAGCCCGGTCGTCCCGTCGACAATCGCGTAAACGAAGGGGCGGTTCAGGCATATCTCGTGTTCGGGAAGAGAGTTGCCGCTGATTGCCGCCCTGGTGACGGCGCCGGCCCTGGTGCCGCGCTCATCCACCGCCAGGTAGGTTTTGTGCAGGATTTCGCTGATGTATAGGTTCATGTCGGCGTACTTGCCGAGTTGGGAAAAATCGGCGGTCTGACCGCTGAAAGCATCCGACAGGCCCATCGCCCGCAAGGGGGCGTCCAGCTTCATTTCGCCGCCGTACTGAAATTTCGGGATCGCCGCATTTACCGAAACCGCTTCGGCGTTCTGCACCGTTTCCAAAAAGCTCTCGCCGGTCATGGAGCCGATGTATTCCTCCAGCCCGACCCCTTCGTCGGGCAGAAGGGCGGCGAACAGGAATTTGCCGCCCCGGTAGGGCTTAAGGAAGCCGGAGGCGTTTTCGCCGCGGAGAAGCTTGGATTCCGTTGACCACATCATCGCGGCCTGCTGCACCGTGCCGTCCAGGGCGGTAAAGGCGCCCTCCCGGACGCTGCTTTCGTCATAGACCGTCTCCCATTCCGCGTCAAACGTCAAGGCATTGGCGAGAAAGACCATCTCGGTTTCCTCTATCTCGTTGATCATCGCGTCAATCATCCCGTCGGTGTTTTGCTTCGCCCACTGGTTCATGTCCCGGACCGTCTGCTCGTCGAAGGGGGAGCGGAACACACTCGCCCCATAGTAATCGGCGTTGGTTTGCAGGAACGTCTCCTGCACCGTCAGCTCCGGATCATCCCGGAGCCAGATGGAATTGGCAAGGTGCAGCTTCGCCGGCTCCGCAGAGGAAAGGCTTTGGATATAGGTGTGCAGGTATTCGTTTAGGGTGCCCAGCGGGATCTCCCCGCCCAGCACCGTCTCCATCTGGGCCAGGGTTTCGCCGTCCGCGCCGTTGGCCGCCATAGCGAGGGAGAGCATGGCCGACAGCGGGGAAATCAGGCCGTTTTCTTCCGCCGTACCGCCGTCTGCGCTGCTCGTCCGGGATTCCTGGAACAAGCGGACAGCAAAATCCGCCATGCGGGCGGAAAAGGCGTCGTCCGCGCTCCGCTCTGTCACCGTTCCCGCCGGCACATCCTTCGTCAGATCCTCGGCTTGGATGGCGGGGCCGCAGCCGCTCAGGCTGAGCAGCGCCGCCAGCAGCAGGCTGGCCGGCAGGATCAGACGGCATCGCGTTGATTTCATACAATCCCCTCTTTCCAATCAAACGGAACGATTCCTTGCCTTCTTCTTCAGTATACAAAAATGATTGGAAATCGTCAATAAAATTTACAAAATATGAGTATTAGATGCATATAATTTTCGGCTTAATCCCGCTGTCCGCTATATAGGGGGCGCTACTCGCTTCGGACGCACGGCGCATTTCCCGCGGCCGGCGCACAAAAACGCCCGCAGCCCTGCCGGGGCAGGAACTGCGGGCGCATGGAAGGCAGAAGGGCGGAGAATACTGAAGGCTCCGTCCACAGAAGCCCTGCGGGTGCCCCAGGCCGTTAGAGCGTTTCCTGCCGGACCTGCGCCAGGACATCGCCCAGGCTGTCGGTGAACAGCAGGGAGGCCTCCTCATCCATCGGGGTGGGGGAGCGGTTGATGACAACCAAACGGTCCCCGGCATAATACCGCAGCAGCCCGGCAGCCGGATAGACGGCCAGGGAAGTGCCGCCTACCATCAGCAGGTCGGCGCCGGCAATCGCCTCGGCCGCCTGCCGCATCACCGTTTCGTTAAGCGGTTCCTCGTACAGCACGACGTCCGGCTTGATGATCCCGCCGCAGGAGCAGCGGGGGACGCCCTGGCTTTCCAGGATGGCGTCCAGCCCATAGAAGCGGCCGCAGTCCATGCAGTGGTTGCGATGGACCGAGCCGTGCAGCTCCCATACCTGGCGGCTCCCCGCCGCCTGATGCAGGCCGTCGATGTTCTGCGTGACAACGGCGCTCAGCGTCCCCTCCGCCTCCCACTGTGCGAGGATGCGGTGGGCGCGGTTGGGCTGGGCGTCCGGGCAAAGCATCTTTGCCCGGTAAAAGCGGAAAAACTCCTCCGGCTGCTGGAGGAAAAAGTGGTGCGACAGGATGGTTTCCGGCGGGAAGCGGTACTGCTGGCGGTAAAGCCCGTCGGTGCTGCGGAAATCCGGGATCCCGCTTTCGGTGGATACGCCGGCCCCGCCGAAGAATACCAGGCGGCGGCTTTCCTTGACCCACTGCCGGAGGGTTTCTATCTTCTTTTCTTTTTGCACTCCGATTTCCCCTTTCATTCCGTCAGCGCCGCCAGGCGCTGTTCCGCTTGACGGAGCCGCGCACGGCGTTCCCGGTAATCGGGTAGCACCTCCTCTACCAGCCGCCAGAAGGCGGGGGAGTGGTTGTGCTCCCGCAGGTGGCAGAGCTCGTGGACCAGCACATAATCCGCCTCGGCTTCCTCCACGGCGGCCAGCATCCAGGAAAAGTTCAGCCTCCCGCGGCCGGAGCAGGAGCCCCAGCGGCGCACCGCCGGGCTGATCCGCACCGAAGCCGGCGTGACGCCAAGCCGCCGCGCGTAGGTCCCCAGGCGGCCGGCGACCATCCGCCCGGCCCTTTCCCGGTAAAAGGCCAGCAGGGCGGGGCGAGCCGCCGGCCATCCCTCCGCCGGGAAGAGGAAGCGCTCTCCGTCAAAACCGAAAGCGGTTCCCGCGGCAATGGGGATCTCCCGGCCCTCCAGCGGAAGCGTCCCGCCCACGGCGGGGAGAAGCGCAGCCTTTTGAGCCGCCCTCTGGAGGGCCTGCGCCTGCTTATCCTGGATCCATCGCTGCTTTTCCGCAACAAAGCGACCGATTTCCCGCTGCGGGAGACGCAGGGGCGCACGGACCTCCACCCGGCCGTCGGGCCGCACACAGATGGCAAGCGTCTGCCGCCGGGAACGGATGACCGCGTACTCCCCAAGCGGGATTTCGGGCGTCTTTCCGCCCCATCCGTTTGCCGGCTTTTCCGCCTTTCCCATAGCCTGCCCCTTTCCTACCGCTTTTGATTCCTGCCTCCGCCGGAATCGGATTTTGCATGGAATCCGGTTCTCCTTGGCCTGCGAAAATATTGTACGCCCCGTCTGTTTTCCTGTCAACCGGCCTGCCGGATCCGTGGGCGCGCGGCTGGGAGACGGGGCGATCAAACAGAACCCCCGGCTTTTCATCACACTTTGTTTAAGGAGGCATATTTTGGCAATACTACGCATATCCATTCTTATGAAAGGCGGGAAAACCATGGAGGGAGCCATTCGCAAAGCCATATTGAAAACGCCGGTTGAGGAGCCGGACGAATTGCTGACCGCGATCCGTGATGTCTGCGCCCAGATTGATAATGTAAACACGCGTTTTTCCATGGAGAGCGACGGGGACATGATCGAGGCGTGCATCTTTGAGCTGGAAGCGCTGCGCGCCCGGTATCGTTACCTGCTCCGCC
This sequence comes from Candidatus Avimonas faecium, assembly GCA_904419005.1. GTDB lineage: Bacteria > Bacillota > Clostridia > Oscillospirales > Acutalibacteraceae > Avimonas > Avimonas faecium. The sequence continues at coordinate 4,133 of CAJFQI010000066.1, forward strand.
GCGCCAAAAGCCGGGGCGTTACGGCTTCCCGGTATTCCTTCCCGGATGAAATCGCCGAAAAAAGTGTCTGATCCGCGGGGGCCGGCCCGGCGGTCGGACGGAAAGGATTGGACAAGATCATGAGCTTATGGCTGCAAATTTTCCTGTGGGCCTTAGCGGCGGGGATCGCCCTGGCCGTGCTGGTCGCTTTGTTCAAGACCAAAAAGCCGGTGCGCAGCCTGGTGGGATCCGGCGCACAGGGAGTCTGCGCCCTGGCGGCCGTCAATATCGCGGGTGCGTTTACCGGCGTATCAATCGGGCTGAACCTCTTTACCGGGATTGGCTGCGTTGTGCTGGGGATCCCCGGCGTGGTGGCCATGCTGGTCCTGAAGCTGATTATGAATATGTGAGCGCAAAGCGGCCCTCTGTGCCACCTTGGCACAGAGGGCCGCTTCATACGCTACGAGCACCCGGCTGGTTCATAATAGCAGGCTCTGCCTTTTTGCAGGGGAATTGCGGGACTGCGATTTTCAGTGCGGAAATAACCGGCCCTGGGCTTGCATTCCTTGTTGGTTCGGGTCTATAATAAGGGAAAACCGGACAAGGAAAGGAATGACATTGCGTGAGCGAATGTACACATGACTGCTCCAGCTGCGGGGAAAGCTGCAGCGAACGGGACCTGCACGCGTCCCTCAACGCCTACAGCTCCATCCGAAAGGTGATCGCGGTCAGCAGCGGCAAAGGCGGCGTGGGGAAATCCTCCGTCACGGCGATGCTGGCGACCATGGCGGCCCGGCGCGGCTATAAGGTCGGCGTGCTGGATGCCGATATTACCGGCCCTTCGATCCCGAAAGCCTTCGGCATTACCTGCAAGGCGAAGGGGAGCGAGATGGGGATCCTTCCGGTGGAAACCCATATGGGCATTAAAGTGATGTCGATCAACCTCCTGCTGGAAAAGGAAGATCAGCCGGTGGTATGGCGCGGCCCGGTGCTCGCCGGTGCGGTAACCCAGTTCTGGACCGACGTGGTCTGGGGCGAGCTGGACGTGCTCTTTATTGATATGCCTCCTGGGACCGGCGACGTGCCGCTGACGGTGTATCAATCCATCCCGGTGGACGGCACAATCATCGTTTCCACGCCGCAGACGCTGGTGCAGATGGTGGTTGGAAAAGCGCATAAAATGGCCGGAATGCTGAATATCCCCGTCCTCGGCATGGTGGAAAATATGAGCTGCGTCATCTGTCCGGACTGCGGGAAGAAGATCCCGCTCTTCGGCGATCCGGACAGCTTGGATCAGGCGGCCCAGGCTATGGGAGTAAAGGTTTTGGCCAGACTCCCTATGAATGCGGATATCGCCCGCCTTTGCGACAGCGGGGAAATCGAACGCGTTGTCTGCGAGGATCTGGAGCCCGCCGCCGACGCAGTTGAGGCTCTTTTAAAGTAAAGTGATATGCCTTGTCAGATTGTGCAAGGCGCGTACCGTACAGCCCGAGAGGCGCCGCTGTGAGGATATCCGCATGCATTGGATAAGGAGGCTGTTTTCGGCCCTGGGCTTTCTGCGCTGTTTTCCGGCCGCCTCTGAACCGGGAGGGCGGGACGGAAAATCGGGCTTGTTCGATTTTTTCATAATTTTTGGTTTTCGGATTGACTAATATTTCACAGAATAGTACAATGATAAACAATGCTGAAATTATCATAACGGAGGTTGAGTGTTGATGGCAAGGGTTTATAATTTTTCGGCCGGCCCTTCGATGCTGCCCGAAAGCGTGCTGAAAAAGGCCGCGGCGGAAATGCTGGATTATGAAGGCTCCGGCCAGTCGGTCATGGAGATGTCCCACCGTTCCAAAACCTACGATGCGATCATCAAGGGCTGCGAAGCGCTGCTGCGCGAGGTGATGGGCATCCCGGACAATTATAAGGTGCTGTTCCTGCAAGGGGGCGCCTCCTCCCAATTTGCTATGATCCCGCTCAATCTGATGAACGGCAGCGGCAAGGCGGATTTTGTGATCACCGGCCAGTGGGCCAATAAGGCCTATCAGGAAGCGTCCCGCTACGGTGACGCGCACGTTGTGGCCAGTTCCAAGGACAAGACCTTTACTTATATCCCGGAACTGGATCCGGCCACCTTTACGCCGGATGCAGACTATTTCCATATCTGCATGAACAATACCATCTATGGCACCCGATACACGAAGCTGCCAGATACCGGCAAAGTGCCGCTGGTGGCCGACGTTTCCTCCTGCATCCTGTCTGAGCCGATTGACGTTTCCCGCTTCGGCGTCCTGTATGCCGGCGCGCAGAAGAACATGGCGCCCGCCGGCCTGACCGTGGTCATCATCCGGGAGGATTTGATCGGCCATGCCCGCGACATCACCCCGACGATGATGAATTATCAGATCCATGCGGACAACGGCTCGATGTACAACACCCCGCCCTGCTACGCGATTTATATCTGCAAGCTGGTGCTTGAGTGGCTGAAGAACGACATCGGCGGCCTGGAAAAGATGAAGGGCATTAACGAGGCCAAGGCGAAGATCCTGTACGATTTCCTGGATTCCTCCCACCTTTTCCGCGGCACGGTGGAAAAGAAGGATCGCTCCATCATGAACGTCCCGTTCGTCACCGGCAACGAGGAACTCGACGCGAAGTTTGTCAAGGAGGCGGCCGCCGCCGGCTTTGTCAACCTCAAGGGGCACCGTACCGTGGGCGGTATGCGCGCTTCGATTTACAACGCCATGCCGGTCGAAGGCGTGGAAAAGCTGGTCGCCTTTATGAAGGATTTTGAGGCCGCCAACGCCTAAACCGCCTTTCCCCATTTCAGAATAAAGGAAGATGCAAACATGTTTGAGATTCTGACCCTCAATAAAATCGCGGCCTGCGGCACCGATAAATTTGATAAGGCGAACTATACCGTGTCCGATTCCTGCGCGCAGCCCGACGGCATTATGGTGCGCTCCGCCGCCATGCACGAGATGGAGCTGCCCGCCTCTTTAAAGGCGATTGCCCGCGCCGGCGCCGGCGTCAACAATATCCCGATTGACAAATGCAGCCAAGCCGGCATCGTGGTGTTCAACACCCCCGGCGCGAACGCCAACGCCGTTAAGGAGCTGGTCATCGCCGGCCTGCTGATCTCTTCCCGCAAGGTGGTTTCCGGCATTGAATGGGCCAAGACGCTCAAGGGCCAGGGCGCCGAAGTGACCAAGCTGGTCGAAAAAGGCAAGTCCGCCTTTGTCGGCCCTGAAATCCGCGGCAAGAAGCTGGGTGTGATCGGCTTGGGAGCCATCGGTTCCCTGGTGGCTAACTGCGCGATCCATCTGGGTATGGAGGTCTACGGCTACGACCCCTACCTCTCGGTGGATGCGGCCTGGAACCTTTCAAGCAAGGTGCATCACGCCACCAGCTACGAGCAGGTTTTCAGCCAGTGCGACTATCTCACGATGCATGTGCCGCTGACCCCGGAAACCCGGGAAAAGCTGAACGCGGAGGCGTTTGCCCAGATGCCGGACGGCGTGCGGATCCTGAACTTCTCCCGTGCCGACCTGGTCAACGGGGAGGATATGCGGCAGGCGCTGGCCTCCGGCAAGGTGGCGGCGTATGTGGTCGATTTCCCCACCGACGATATGCTCGGCGTAGACAACGTGATCGCGATCCCGCACCTTGGCGCCTCCACGCCCGAGAGCGAGGACAACTGCGCGGTAATGGCAGCGGCGGAGCTGATCGATTACCTTGAAAACGGCAATATCCGCAACTCGGTCAACTTCCCGGCGATGGAGATCGCCCGGAGCACCGATACCCGGCTGTGCGTGCTGCACCGCAATATTCCAAATATGCTTGCGCAGATCAGCGGCGTGGTTTCCGCTGAGGGGATCAACATTGAATCGATGGTGAACCGTTCCAAGAAGGACTACGCCTACACCCTGCTTGACGTGGTGGGGGATGTTTCGGACGACTGCCTGAAAAAGATTGAAGCGATTGACGGCGTGATCCGCCTTCGCAAGATCCGCTGATAGGACGGCTGCAAGCGCAGAGGGGGAGCCCGTGGGGCTTCCCCTCTTCTGCATCCGGCCGCGCTTGCGCTGACAGAAAGGAGGGGAGGGCACAGGCTGGAACAAAAGCTCCCTTTTTGCGGCATTTTCGACTTTCGCCGCTTTCCGGGCCGCTCATCACGGAAAATTTTTATTTTGCTCTTGACAATAGGGCGAATATCCGGTATAATCTCATTCGTTCCTTCCAAAGAGCCAAACAGGTTGGGCTTGGATAGCGGGGGAGAGAAAAATAAATGGACGTTTAGCTCAGCTGGTAGAGCATTCGCTTGACGTGCGAAGGGTCAGCGGTTCAAGTCCGTTAACGTCCACCAAGGCAAAGCAAAATCCGAACCGATTTTGGGTTCGGATTTTGCTTTATGTCGTCCATCGCATTCGTAATCAGGAGCTGGAGCGGATCCCATAGGGCAAGGCAGCCGAAACGAGCCCATGTATTTCCATGCCTTTTACAAAGGCTGCATGGCAATTTGAACGACGCATAACCACGCGGATTTTGCCGGCATGCGGTTCACTAGACTCGCTAGATTTCCGCCGCGCTGTAGAAAAGCCTGTCAGGCTTTAGACAGGTCCAGGCAAGGATAAGAAGCAGGGGATATCCAAAAAATTGGTTTTGCCTCTTGACAAATCGGCGGCCTAGGCATAAAATAGCATCAGAAAAACCGATGAGCAAGAGTAGTACGCATGGCTTCAGGCGTTCCAAGAGAGCTGCAGATGGTGGGATTGCGGCAGCGGCGGCGATGCGGAATGGACTTGCGAGGGCAATCTGAGCGGCTTTGGCCGTTAGGTGCGACGGGAACTCCGCCCGTTACCAAGGGAGCGCGCATGTTGGTGCGCGGGGAAAGCGCGTCCGTTGGATCCGGACGAACTCGGGTGGTACCGCAGGAGTGTTTCGCTCTTGTCCCAAGAAATTGGGGCAAGGGCGTTTTTATTTGCAGAAAGGGGGGCCGATGGAATGAAGCGATGGCGAAGCAGAATGGAGTCAGGGCAATCTGAAATCCCGCCCTGGAAGCGGGAGTGCCCCCTGGATGTGAGCGGACAATGACCATACGAACAGATGAATCAATGAAGAAACGGAAAAGGGGAAATAACCTATGAAATTGAGATACAAAGCAACTGCCGCCCTGGCCGCCGTGCTGACGGCCCTCTCCCTTGCCGGGTGCAGCGATACGCCGGCCGCCGATGACGGTTCTGCCGGGGACGGGGGATCGGTTACGATCGGCGTGATCCAATACGCCGTCCACGCATCCCTGGATAACTGCTACGACGGCTTGATTGAGGGCTTGGCGGAGGCCGGGTATAAAGAGGGCGAGAACCTGACGATCGATTTCCAGAACGCGCAGAGCCAAGTGACAACGGCGGATCAGCTCGCCCAGAATATGGCGGCGAAAAATTACGATATGATCATCGGCATTGCCACGCCGGCCGCTATGTCGGCCTATGGAGCCACCCAAGGCACGGATATCCCCACCATTTTCTGCGCGGTTTCCGACCCGGTCGGCGCGGGGCTGGTTTCCTCGCTGGATGCGCCGGGCGGGAACTGCACCGGCACCTCCGACCTGCTGAATCTGGAGGCGCAGCTCAAGCTGATCCGTGCGGTCCAGCCCGACGCGAAAACAATCGGCATCCTGTATACCACCAACGAGGCGAACTCGGTTTCCCATCTGAAGAAAATCAAGGAGCTGGCGCCGGAATACGGCTTTGAAATCGTGGAGCAGGGCGTGCAGAGCGGCGCGGATGTCCCGCAGGCCGCCGCGGCCCTGGCGGCGAAGGTGGACTGCATCAACAACTTTACCGACAACAACGTCGTGGACAACCTGACCAGCGTGCTGGCCAAGGCGGAGGAAGCGGGCATCCCGGTATATGGATCCGAGATTGAACAGGTGCGCAAGGGCTGCATCGCTTCCGAAAGCCTGGACTATGTTGCTCTGGGCAGAGAAACCGGCAAGCTGGCGGCTCAGGTGCTGGACGGCGCCAACCCCGGGGAAACCCCGGTGGTGCAGGTGATGGACAGCACGCCGGTGATCAACCCGGATGTGTTCACCGCGCTGGGCCTGACCATCCCGGAGGACTACGCTTCGGCGGAAGAGGTGACCGGCTGACGAATACAACGCCTACGATAAGGATTCCCAGAGGCAAACGCCCGGAATGACGGCCGGAGAGGGAAGAAGCGCAAGCAGATAACGGCAGGAAAGGCAGGATATCGGCAAATGGATATCAAAGTAATCATTGACCTGATTAAGGTGGCGCTGGAGAACGGTTTTGCCTACGGCGTACTGGCGCTGGGCGTGTACGTCACCTACAGCATTCTGGATTTCCCGGATCTGTCGGTGGACGGAACGGTGCCTCTGGGGGCGACGGTCTCCGCTGTGCTGATCCTTCAGGGGATGAATCCGTGGCTTTCCTGCCTGATTGCGTTTCTTGCAGGGGCGGCGGCCGGCTGCGTGACCGGCCTGCTGCACGTGAAGCTGCATATCCGCCCACTGCTCTGCGGCATCCTGGTGATGACCGCGCTGCTGTCGATCAACCTGATGGTGATGATGCAGGGGACGGGCGGGATGTCCACCGCTGCACTCTACAATTTCCCCACCATCGTCAAGGCGTTCCCGGTCGGCCTGATCCCCGAGAATATCCACGGCTATAAGCTGCGCATTGTCGTAGTGACGCTGGCGCTCGCCGTGCTCTGCAAACTGCTGATGGACGGCTATCTGAAAACCAAGTCTGGGCTGCTGCTGCGTGCGGCCGGGAGCAATGAGCAGTTTGTCACCATGCTGGCCCGCAACCCCGGCGTTTCCAAGATCCTCGGGCTGGCGATCGGGAACGGCCTCGCCGCCCTGGCCGGCGCCATCCTGACCCACAACAAGGGCTCGGCGGACCTGCAGATGGGGCAGGGGATGGTCGTGATCGGCCTGGCGTCGGTGATTATCGGCACCAGCATGTTCCGAGGCTTCCGCTGGATGAAGGACACCACAAAGGTGATCTTTGGCGCGCTGATCTATTCGGCCTGCCTGCAGGTGGCGCTGGCGTTCGGCCTGCCGTCCTCCCTGCTCAAGCTGCTTCAAGCCGTGCTCTTCGTTTTGGCGCTGGTCTGTACCGATATGCTGGACGGTGGGCTGCATAAACGGGCAAAAGCCGTGAAAGGGGGCAGGTAAGATGCTGCAATGCGAACAGATGGTCAAACGCTTCAACGTGGGGACGCCCGACGAATCCACCCTGTTTGACGGTTTTACCTTTGAAGCGGAAAAGGGCGACTTTGTGTCGATTATCGGCTCGAACGGCTCGGGCAAGACTACCCTTTTGAACCTAATCTGCGGGACGCTGCCGCTTGACGGGGGACGGATCCTGTTTGAAGGCCAGGACATTACCCGGTTGAGTGAGCATAAGCGCGCGGCGATGATCGGCCGGGTGTTCCAGGATCCGCAGAAGGGAACCTGCGCCAATCTGACCATTCTGGAAAATATGGCGCTGGCGGACAACAAAAAGGGCCGCTTCGGCCTGGGCAGCGCGGTCAATAAGAAACGGATGGATTATTACCGCACCCTGCTGGAGGAGTGC
>CAJFQI010000067.1 GCA_904419005.1 Candidatus Avimonas faecium
TGAATATCAACTGACAGAGCGCTGGCAGAAATTCGGGTATTCACAGCTTCAGGCCATACTTGAACTGCCTGTTGCAGACTGGGAGAAAGTGACGCCGGAAATGTCTGTCAGGGAGATTTCCAGACTGAAGCAGGAAAAAGTCAGGAAAATCAGAAAAGCTCCAAAAGCTACAGAATCCTCAGAAATTCTTGCTTCCTATGACAGCGGTAACTACGCCCAGATAGATGAGGCACTGCTACAATGTCTGAAAACCTTCTTTGAAGCGCATCCTGACGGCAAAATCAGTATCGTTGCAGAAACCCCTGAACAGCCGCAGGAAACCGCCCCTGAGGATACAGAGCCGCAGGAAACCCCTTCAGAGGTCGTGGAGCCGCAAGAAACCCCTTCAGGGGCCGTAGAACCGCAGGAGGCCCCTTCTGAGGCCGCAGAACCGGAAAGCCCCTCAGAGGTCAAAGAACTGCCGGAAGCCTCCTCTGAGGCCGCAGAACAACCCAATGTGGAATAATCATAAGATAGGAAGGGAGTGAGAATGTCCCTGCCAAAAAAAAGAGAAACAAATAAAAAAATAAAGAGAAACAAAAGGGCAACATTCTATGTTGCATAATGAAAGCAGAAGAATTAAAATTATTTTTAGAACTGGCTGAAAAAGCTGGTTCCGACACCTCAGAGGCATGTGAGTACATGTCCAAATTAAAAAAATCTGTAAAAGAGGCGATTCTCGCCGCGCACCTTGAAAAATATAATATCTATTTTTGTGAAAGTGATGGCCGATACCATTCCTATCTTCCGGACGAAACGCGTCCCAAAAACAGAAAACCCATTGCCAAAAAGACGCGTGAAGATCTGGAAGAAGCGATCGTCACTTTTTACCTGAGCCGCGATGAGCAGGAAAAAGAGCAAAAGGAAAGAGTCTCCCGCGAGCCGGAAGACGGCGCCGCGGAAGAGGAGAACGCGGAGGCTGTATGCGAGATCGCAGAGGACGAAATTGCCGCGGCGGATCTCGCTAAAGAAACGGATAAAGCGATTCCCGAAGGGTACGACGACATCTCCCGCATTCTGTTTGCCATCTGGTCCCAATACTGCGACCCGGCGCTTACGCCCCGCCGACTGGCTGCTCTGGTCAACTGCGACCCATCGACGGTATACCGCCGATTTAAACGGGTGACCGGCACCACGTCCGGCGAATACCTAATCCAATACCGTTTGTATGAAGCGACGCTTAAGCTCCGTTTTACCGGGCTGGATATCGGTGAAATCGCCCGCATGTCCGGGTTTGCCAACGAATCGTATTTCTGCCGGCTTTTCAAATCGCGCTATCAGGTGACACCCGGTGAATTTCGCCGACAGGCCGTTGAAGCAAGGCGGCAGGCGGCGGAAGGGATTCTGCCGTCTCTGAGTGCAGCCCGGCTGTAACCGCAGGGATGTAAGGGGCGCATCAATCATAAACGGTGCGGCCCATGTCAAAGGGATCGGCTTTCATGCACGATGTCGTTAGAAGCCGAAAACGAATCCGAGCCGACAAAGACGGGCAGGAATGGAGAAAAGATTTCCCAGTTTCTCTATCCCGATGCCCTCTCCTCAGCCTCCCGGCATTACAAACGCGTAATCCAGCACCGGATGGATCTTCCACCCGTTCAGGATAACGGGCGCACTGCCGATGTTGATTTAAAGTAGGCAATACCAAGCAGCTGTAACAGTCGAAGGAGATCCCTTGGTTGTCAATCACCATGATGCGGTAGGCGGAACGGAAGCGGGGATAAGGTTTCCTTGTCAAGCCGGGCGGTGAGCATCGGCACTTGTCTGCCGGTCGGGCCAATCCCCACCGCTTTTCCGGTGCCGGAGGGGATTCCCACTCGGCGGATGCTCCCGGACGTCTTTTTCCAGGGATGCCGGTACAGTTGGCGCGCCTCTTTCCAAGAGAAAAGCTGCCTTCTTTGGCGTTGTCCGCCGCATCCTTGCCTGCCAGTGCGGCGCGCCTGATCCTTCCCCTTTCCTCCGCATTGGCATCTCCCAGCCATTGCATGCAAAAAGCCGGAAGGGAAATCCCTTCCGGCTATCGGTTTTTGCTATAGTTTTTGCGGCACTTATTAAGCCCGTGCCCGCTTGCCGTCCTTTTTGTCGGCGCCTTTCCGTTCCTTCCAAAGGACCCAGAGCGGGCCGGCGATAAAGGTGGAGGAATAAAAGCCGGAAAGCACACCGAGCATCATCGGGAGGGCGAAGCTGACAATGGAGCTGAGACCGTTGGCCAGGGCCAATACCGCCACGACGCCGATGGCAATAAAGGTACACAAGCTGGTGTTGACCGAACGCCCCATAGACTGGTTGATGCTCCGGTTTACGATCTCGGCAATCGAGGAATCGCTGCCCATGATCCGGCGGTTCTCCCGGATACGGTCGTAGATGACAATGGTCGCGTTGAGCGAATAGCCCAGGATTGAAAGCACAACCGCCACAAAATTGTCATCCAGCGGGATGCGGAAGATGACAAACACGAAATAGGCGACCAAGACATCATGCAGCAGGGCAAGCAGGCCCATAGCGCCCGCCGACCAGCCCCCGATCTTGCGGAAACGGAACGCCACATAGATGAGCAGGAAAACGGAAGCCAGCACAATGGCCACCAGGCATTTGAGGAAAAAGGACTGCCCCATTGACGGCGGAATCGAATTGGACGTCGTTTTGGTAAAGCCGCTGTCGGGGTATTTTTCCTGAAGGGCCGCGTCAAGCGCATCTTGCTCATCCATTGAGATGGCTTCGGTCATCGTCAGGTTGACGGAGTTTTCATCCGCATCGCCGGTGGAAAAGGTCAGCTCAAACCGGTCGCCCAAAACGTCGTCAAAAACCGACCGCACTTCATCGCGATCCAGATCGCCCTGGTAGGTGTATTGAATCAAGGTACCGCCCTTAAATTCAATATCAAGCTCCACGCCGAAAAGGATGTTGAAAAAGATACCGATAATCATAATGGCGATCGAAACGGCAAAGAAAATCTTTTTATTGCCGACGATATTCAGGTTCAGCTCTTTTCTCTCCTTGCTCATGCCCGATCACCTCCCAGCAGCCAGGGTTTGCGAAGGAATTTAAACCGGGTTATGGACTTCAGCATGAGACGGGAAGCCGTTACACCCATAATAAAGTTGAAGATAATACCAACCAGCAGCGTATATCCGAAGGAATAGATCGAGCCGGTGGTGGACGCCGGGAACATAAACAGGAAAGGCTTCAGGACCGTCGCCCACAGCCCGGACGGCGGGCCAAATACGCCCATCAGGACGATGGCAACAATAATATTGGTGACGTTGCCGTCAAAGATTGCCCAGAAAGAGCTGTCATAACCGCGGGCAATCGCGCCGTCAATCGTCCGACCGGCACGGATTTCCTCTTTGATGCGTTCGGCCGTGATAACATTGGCGTCAACGCCCATGCCGATTGACAGGATCAATCCGGCGATGCCGGGCAGCGTCAGCGTAAAGCTTTGGAGGAACCCGAAATATCCCGACACGCCCGCAATCATGCCGGCAACCTGTCCCAACAGGGCGATCGCCGCGATAACGCCAGGAAGGCGATAATACAGGATCATGAACAGCATGATCAGCACCATAGCAATAATCCCGGCCATGACCATGATATCCAGCGATTTTTCGCCCAGCGTCGGGTCAATTACGCCGTTGCTCTTCACCTCAATGCTGAAGGGCAGCGCGCCGGAATTGATCAGGTTGGCCAGATCGCTGGCTTCAGAATATTCCGTAAACCCGCCCGAAATTACGGCCTCGCCGTTCGTGATCGGTTCATCCACCTTCGGGTTGGAGATCATTTCGTTATCCAGCCAGATGGAAATGGTCCCCTTGTTTTCCGACTGCTTTTCCGTCGCCTCGGCAAATTTTTCTTTGCCCTGCTCCTTCAAGATCAGCTGAACGACCGGGACGCTTTGCCCGCTGCTGTTATCATACAAGGCAGTGGCCGAATCCACGTCGTCGCCGGTCAGTACAATCTCGCCGGTTGGCACCTGCACCTCGTTCCCGTACTCATCAAGAACCGGATCACCGTTTTCGTCCAGCTGGGTTTCGGTTTCCGATCCCAGCCGGAATTCCAGCATAGCGGTCTTTCCGAGCTCCTCAATCGCAGCAGCCGGGTCAAAATCCTCTTCGTCATTTTTCCAGGGAAAACGGACGATGACCCGGTTGTTGGTCGTATCCGAATAGATTTCATAATCGGTGATATTGTTCAGCACCAAACGCTGCGCAATCACGTCCCGGACACGGTTGATCTGCTCCGCCGTAATGCCCTCCTCTGAGCCGGATGGGCCAAAGGTCACATCAATGCCGCCCCGGATGTCAATTCCGAAACGGATATCCGAGGCGCCCCGGATATAGGTGTCGCGCCTGTCACCGTACTGTCCATACACGCCGAAAACAGCGGTAAAGAACAGCGCGATGATCACCAGTGCAACGATGAAGAATACGGACTTTGCTGTTCGCTTCATCGGCTTGTCCTCCACTTGCTTACTTTTGAGTAAGAGGTTTCCACCGCCGGACTGTCCCTCCAGCCGCTCCCGCTCCCTACTCACAATAGATATCATTATATAAGTTCTGGCTATAAAAGTCAACAATCGCCAATGAAAATTGAGCGCCTTTAGGGACATTCCTTAAAAACGGCTGTATTTGTTGAACCAAGGTTCGGCTGTCAAGCTGCTAAAATGCCCGGGAACCGTCGACTGGTTCCCGGGCAAACGGCATGATAGGCCAAACCGCGCCGCAGCTTGGCTTTCCTTATTCTGCCAACAGCTTCTCAATAGCCGCCAGCTCCGCACAAACGCAGAACAGCTCCATGGCGGTCTTTAGCTCATTCAGCGGCGGAAAGGTCGGCGCGATGCGCAGATTGCGGTCGCGGGGGTCTTTGCCATAGGGATATGTGGCACCCGCGCCGGTCATCACGACCCCCGCCTCCTTGAGCAGGCGGACCGTTTCCTTGGCGCAGCCGTCCATCAAATTGACGCTGACAAAATAGCCGCCCCGCGGGCTGTTCCACTCGGCAATCCCTTTGCCTTCGAGATTGGCCTTCAGCGTGTCAAGCACCACCTGGAATTTGGGGCGGAGGATCGCCGCATGGAGCTTCATATGTTCCCGTATGCCGTCCGCGTTCTTAAAATAGCGGACATGGCGCAGCATATTCAGCTTGTCGTAGCCAATGGTCTGGAAATTCATCCGCCTCTTTACGTCGGCCACAGTGACAGGGCTCCCCGCCATCGCAGCAATGCCGGCGCCGGGAAAACTAATTTTTGAAGTAGAGGCAAAAATCACAACCCGGTCCTGTGTCCCGCACTTTTCGGCCTCGCTGTACAGGTTGAGCAGCGTATCCGGCGTATCGGTCAAATGATGCAGGCAATAGGCGTTGTCCCACATAATGCGGAAATCGGGCGCCGCCGTCTTCATGGATGCCAGACGGCGGACCGTCTCATCCGAGTAGGTAATTCCGTCCGGGTTGGAATACATCGGAACGCACCAAATCCCCTTCACGGCCGGGTCCTTGGCGTATGCTTCAACCGCATCCATATCCGGACCGTCCGGCGTCATATCCACGGTAATCAGCTCAAAGCCAAAATACTCCGTCACGCCGAAATGCCGGTCGTAGCCCGGTGAAGGGCACAGAAATTTGACAACTTCCTCCCGGCACCAGGGCTTGCCGCCGTTGACGCCGTGGGAGTAGGCCATGGCGATATAATCAAACATGAGGTTCAGACTGGAATTTCCGCCCACGATTACCTGCGAGGGTTCAACTTCAAGGATATCGGCAAACAGCTTTTTGGCTTCAGGGATGCCGTCAAGCAGGCCGTAATTGCGGGTATCCACGCCGGAGTCGGTCGTATATCCGTCGCGTGCGTTCACACAGTCCAGCAGGCCGAGGGTCAAATCCAGCTGTTCGGGGCCCGGCTTGCCGCGGGACATATCCAGCTTCAGCCCCATCGCCTTGGCTTGCTCATAACGGGCGCGAAGTTCCGCCGCACGGGCGGACAGCTGCTCTTTCGGCCAGTCTTTCAACGCTTGCATGAATCAATGACACTACCTTTCCTCTGAGGCGGCGGCAATTCTGCGTCCCTCTAAAACTGCATATTGGGAGCGATATCTCCCCATAATTCTAGTATATGCCCCATTGTTTTGCAAGTTATTTTTGTCCGCCCTGCAAAATTTGTGAAAACGCACGGATTCCCTGGTGGGAAGCACGAATTCGGAGGCATTTTGCCGGAAGAAACCGAGAGGAACCGAAAGAAGCATAAAGGAACAATACCGCAAAAAATCTGGCGCTGGCCTAACCTGCCTAAGGCCGGAAAATCCTGGACAGTGCACAAAGATTTCCAAAAAAGGCCGCCCGCCGGTTCGCCGGCAGGCGGCTTAAAGAGCACGGGCTAAAATTCCGCCGATCCCGTCGTGCGGGGGAAGGGCAGCACGTCGCGGATGTTCGGGATCCCGGTGACATACATAATCAGCCGCTCAAACCCGAGGCCGAAGCCGGCATGATGAGTACCGCCGTACCGGCGGAGGTCCATGTACCAATCGTAATCGGCTTTGTTAAGATGAAAGAATTCCATCGCCTTTTCCAGCATTTCCGGCCGCTCTTCGCGTTGGCTGCCGCCGATGATCTCCCCGATGCCGGGGACCAGAAGATCCATGGCCGCCACGGTCTTGCCGTCGTCGTTGAGCCGCATATAAAACGCCTTAATTTCCTTTGGATAATCGGTGACGAACACCGGACGCCGGAATACCTGCTCGGTCAGGTACCGCTCATGCTCGGTCTGTAAGTCACAGCCCCAATACACTGGGAATTCAAAGCGATCCTTGTGCTGTTCCAGCAGCTCTACCGCTTCGGTATAGGTGACGTGGGCAAAGTCGGAGCGGACCAGGAACTCCAGCCGCTCCCTTAGCCCCTTGTCAAAGAAGGCGTTGAAGAAATCAATCTCGTCCGGGCATTTGGCCAGGACATGGGAAATCACATGCTTAATCATATCCCGCGCGAGGTCCATGTCGTCCTGCAGGTCCGCAAAGGCGATCTCCGGCTCAATCATCCAGAATTCGGCCGCATGGCGCGGGGTGTTGGACTTTTCCGCACGGAAGGTGGGGCCAAAGGTATAGACCTTGCCGAAGGCCATCGCCATGGCCTCCGCCGCCAGCTGCCCGGAAACCGTCAGAGAGGTATGCTTGCCGAAAAAGTCCTGGGAATAATCGACCGCGCCGTCCTCCGTGCGGGGCGGGTTGCCGATATCCAGGGTGGTGACATGGAACATCTCCCCCGCCCCCTCGCAGTCGCTTGAGGTGATCAGCGGGGTATGGACATAGACAAATCCGCGGCTGTGGAAAAAGTCATGGATCGCAAACGCGCATTCCGACCGCACGCGGAACGCCGCGCTGAAGGTGTTCGTCCGGGGCCGCAGATGCGCGATCGTCCGCAGGAATTCCATGGAATGCCGCTTTTTCTGCAAGGGGTAATCCGGCGTGGAGCGCCCCTCCACCGCAATGGCAGAGGCATGCACCTCAAAAGGCTGCTTCATGCCGGGGGTCATCACCAGCTCCCCCGTGACAATAACGGCGGAGCCCACGTTCAGCTTGACAATCTCCTCATACTCCGGCAGCGCGCCCGCCTCGGCAATTACCTGCAGGTTGCGCTGGCAGCTCCCGTCGTTCAGCTCTAGGAAAGCGATCCCCTTGGATTGACGCAGGGTGCGGATCCAGCCGCATACCGTAACCGACTGCCCCGACAGCTGCTGCGCGTCGGCATACAGCCCGGCGATTTCCCTTTGAGCGATTCCCTTCATATTTTCCTTCATCCTTTCGCCGCGGCGGAGGCCGGCGGCTCCCTTTTTCTCAGTATTTCTTAATTATAGCAACCCCATACGAGGAAAACAAGAGCGAAACACCGTCAACCCTTAGCCAATCTTTTGGTTCAGCGGCTATAGCAGGAGATAAACCACCCCGCCGGCCGCCCCGGCCCCCAGCATCACCCAAATCGGGTTTGGCTTCTTCCAGCGCAGGAGCAGGAAGGCCGCCAGGAAAAGCAGGACGGCGACGCCGTCTATGCCGAAGAGGGAGAGAGGCGAGCGGCCCTGCACAAGGAACGCTGTCTGCGCGATCGATACCCCCGCCGAGGCAATCAAGGCCACCACCGCCGGGCGCAGACCGGACAGGCAATCCTGCATCAAACGCTGCCGCCGGTACCGGAAATAGAAAAAGGCGAGCAGCGACACGACGCAGACGGAGGGAAGCACGCAGCCGAAGGTAGCCACCAACGCCCCGGGAAATCCGGCGATGCGGATCCCGACAAAGGTAGCGGCATTGATGGCGATCGGCCCCGGCGTCATCCCCGAAATGGTCACCAGGTCGGCGAATTCGCCAGCCGTCAGCCAGGGGTGCAGTTGCGTGACCTGCTGCTCAATCAGCGGCATGGCGGCATAGCCGCCGCCGAAGCTGAACAGGCCGATTTGGACAAAGCTCCAAAAAAGCTGGAGGTATATCACTCTCCCCGCCCCCCTTCCGGGCCCTGGCCGGACGGCGGCGCGGGCCGCCTCTTCCCACGACGGAGCGCGTATAAGCCCCGCGCTATCCCCGCCGCTCCGCAGAACAGGAGAATCCAGATGACGTTGATCGGCAGCAGGAGGGCGGCGGCAAAGGCCCCGGCCATCAGGAAAATGGAGAGCGGCTGCCGGCTGCGCAGCACGTCGCCGCCGAGGCTGAACACGACGTCCGCGATCACGGCGGCGATCCCCGCCTGCATCCCCTTGAGCACAGCGGCTACCACCGGATTGGAGCGGAACGCGTCGTAAAACAGCGAGACAACGGACAGGACAAGCAAGGGCGGCAGCACGGTCCCCAGGATGGCCGTCAACGCCCCGGGGATCCCCGCGATCCGGAAGCCGGTCAGGACCGAAGCGTTTACGGCCACCGCCCCCGGCGAGGACTGGGCGATCGCCGCCATATCCAGCATCTCCTGCTCTTCAAGCCAATGCAGCTCGTCGCAGAATTTTTTCTTCATCAGCGGGATAATCACGAAGCCGCCGCCGAAGGTAAAGGCGCTGATATAAAAGGTGGACAGGAACAAGCGGCCGCAAAGCCGGAGCCGCTTTACTCTCCGCGGCCCCCGGCCCCCTCCGCCTGCCGGCTCCGGATTGGCCGGCGTGCAGCTGTCACCGTGGCCTGTTTGGCCGGGGACAAGCGATGGGTCCGTCATGCAAATCGCCTCCGGCATCCATTGTACCTCTTGTCAACCAATATGTAAAATAATATAATATTATCCATATCATCATATTTTACTTATAATTGACTGGCGGTGATCGGATGACAATACGGCATCTGCGGGTATTTTCGGCGGTTTGCGCCTGCCAAAGCGTTACGAAAGCGGCCCAAAAGCTCTACATCTCCCAGCCGGCGGCAAGCGGGGCCATTGCCGAGCTGGAGGCTCACTATGGCGTGCGCCTTTTTGACCGGATCGGTCGGCGCCTCTGCCTTACCCAGGCGGGGGAGCGCTTTTTGTCCTACGCCAACCGCATCCTCGGCCTGTTTGACGAGCTGGAGCACACGACGGAGCTCGCAGGGAAAGGCATCCTGCGGGTGGGCGCCAGCATTACGGTAGGGACGCGCCTTCTGCCGGGGATCGTGCGGGACTTCCGGCAAAGCCATCCGGCAATCGCGGTAGAGGCGACGGTTGAAAATTCAGAGGCCATAGAAGACCGGGTGCTGCACAACGAAATTGATCTCGGCCTGATAGAAGGGGCCGTGCATCTGCCGCAGATCCGGGGGGAGGTATTTTATCGGGACTGTATGGCGCTCATCCTGCCGCCGGATTTTCCGGAGGGCGGACAGGAGCTGCCGGTCAGCATCCTTGGGGAATACCCGCTCCTGTTAAGGGAAAAGGGCAGCGCCGGCCGGGAAATCGTGGATGGGCTCCTCTCCGTCCACGGGATTGCTGCCAAGCCTGCGTGGCAGAGCATCAGTACCCAAGCGATCGTCCAGGCGGTGCGCAGCGGCCTGGGGGTCTCCCTGCTCCCCTACCCCCTGGTGCGGGAAGCGGTTGAGCGGGGGGAAGTCCGCGCCGCCCGCCTGCAGGGCGTGGATTTGCAGCGCCACTACCACCTGCTTGTACACCGCGAAAAGTTTCTCTCCCCCGCTATCCAGGCCTTTGCCGATGTCTGCCGCCGTCTGGACGCTCCGGAAAACGGCGCCAGCCTTGCCAAGGAGCAAGCACCAGAATAGTCTAACGTTCCTGTTCACGCTGCCTTATGAGCGTGCCGTAAGGCGGGCTATGCTACTGCGGCGGATCCTTTCCTGCTTCCTGCCGCCGGCGCTGCATGAAGGCCCGGTATTCTAACGGGGTCCTGCCCGTTTTCCCCTTGCATATCCGCACGAGGTACGGCGAAGAGGAATACCCATTGATCGCGGCAATCTCCTTAAGGGACAAATTGGTAAAGGCCAGCTGCTTTTTCACGATGTCAAAGCGTTTTTCGCTAATGTATGCGTTGATGCTCGTCCCCGTGTAGGCGCGGAATTGGGCGGTAAGCGCCGAACGGTTTAGGCCGCTGACCCGGCTGAGCCTATCAATCGACAGGCTTTCGGACAGATGGGCGGCAATGTAACCCAGAACGCGGGGAATCGGCGCCTCTTGGTCGTCGGCGCTCGTTAATGCTTGGTAGCCGCACTGAACAAGATCCAGCAATTCAAACAGCCAGCTTCTGGCACGGCAGGACCATTTTTTGTCCGGCTGTGTGAGAAGCTGGCTTTGTATTTGGGCCAAAACATACTCCGCCCGCTCCTGCATATCGCCGTCCAAGGGAATCACCCCGCAGTAACGGGAATGGGATGGGCGGTTTGGAAAGAGGAAAGGACGAAAATCCGGGTAATGATCCGTTTGGCATAAAGACGCATACCCTTCGGCATAGATGTACTCCCAGCGAAGACGGCGGTTTACAAAATTCGGGGCAAAGGAGAGGCACACCGCAGAAATATTATATTTTTGGATAATTTCAAGCGAGGAGTTCTCCGAT
>CAJFQI010000068.1:0-10965 GCA_904419005.1 Candidatus Avimonas faecium
CGGCGAACTCGCCGACCTCGTGGAAAAGGCGAAGCAGAGCGGCCTGCCGGAGGATGCGCAGGCTGCCAACGATCTCGCCGCCCTGTGCGACCGCTTTGAGAAAAAGGTGCATGACCTGGAGCTCACCCGGATGATTTCCATCCAGATGGCCCCGCAGATCCGCATGGTGCAGAACAACGACACCATGATGTCGGACAAAATCCAATCAACCCTGGTCAACACCATCCCGCTTTGGAAAAGCCAGATGGTGCTCGCCCTTGGGCTGGAAAACTCCCGCCAGGCAGCCACCGCGCAGCGGGCGGTCACCGACATGACCAACGAGCTCCTCAAGAAAAACGCCGATGCGCTGAAAATGGCGTCGGTTGATATCGCGCGGGAATCGGAACGGGGGATCGTTGATATCGAAACCCTGCAGCACACCAACGAGAGCCTGATTTCCACCCTGGATGAGGTGATCCAGATCCAGCAGGAGGGACGGCAGAAGCGCCAGGAGGCGGAGCAGGAGCTTTCCCGCCTGGAAACGGAGCTGAAGAACAAGCTGCTGGACATCCGGAAATAAGGAACCGGGAGGGCGAAGCCGTGCGTTTCGCCCTCCCTTTTTCTATTCTGTGCGATCCTACACGATGCTGCGCAGGCCGCCCGGCAAAGAAGCCGGCGGCTCCGCTGCTTTGCAGCCGCGCCACGGCACCAGCGGCGTTGAATGCCAGAGTCCCGTCTTTCAAGGGGCCGCTGCGGGCATTCCCGCATAAAACCCGCCTCTCGTGGAAAACAAAAGGAGGATGACGATGTCCCGCAGCCTATATTGTCAAACACCGGTCGGATGGATCTGGCTGGCGGAAAACGAAAGCGCCACGGCGATTACCCACCTGCTGTATGTCAAGGAGCCGGCCGGGGCGGAAGCATCCCCCGCCGCCGGTTCTGCTGACGTGCCTCCCTCCCCTCTCCTGCGGCGGGCCCTGGAGGAGCTGCAGGAATATTTTTCCGGGATGCGGCGTGTCTTTACCCTTCCGCTGGAGCCGGCGGGAACGGCGTTTGAGCAAACGGTCTGGTCGGCGCTGCGCACCATCCCGTACGGGGAAACCCGCAGCTACCGCCAAATCGCCCAGCAGATTGGACGACCGGCCGCCTGCCGCGCCGTAGGCCGGGCCAACGGCCGCAATCCCATCTCGCTGTTCATCCCCTGCCACCGGGTGATCGGGGCGGACGGCCGGCTGACCGGGTACGCCGGCGGGCTGGACGCCAAGCAGCGCCTTCTGGAGCTGGAGCGGGGAGGCGCCTTGTAAGGGAGGCGCCAGCGGAAAGCCGCCTGCACATATGGAATAAATTCCTTTTATTTTCCTTTTTCTGTTGTTTTTTCTATATTTATTGTATACTATAAAGGAGAGGCGTCATTTCTTCCGTCTGATAAACGCTGCCGGGCGGCAGGAAGCTATCCGGCTGTTTATCCAAAGAAAGGAAAATAAGGAGGAAGATCGGATGGACATCATGCTCTTTGTTGCTCTGGGTTCCCTGGCGGCGCTGGCTTTTGCCGCGGTGATGTTCCTGCGCGTTAAGCGCCAGCCGGAGGGCACGGCGGAGATGGCCCGCATTTCGGCCGCTGTCCGCCAGGGCGCCAACGCTTACCTCAAGCGCCAATATCTCGGCGTCGGCCTGTTCTTTCTGGTTATGTTTGTTCTCCTCCTGGCGATGGCGTTCGGCGGGCTGCTCAGCTTCTTTACCCCCTTTGCGTTTGTAACCGGCGGTTTTTTCTCGGGGCTGGCCGGCTTTATCGGCATGCGCACGGCCACTATGGCCAACGCCCGCACCGCCAACGGCGCGGCGCACAGCCTAAACCACGGGCTGAAGATCGCGTTTTCCGCCGGCTCGGTGATGGGCTTCACCGTGGTCGGGCTTGGGCTGCTTGACCTAAGCTTCTGGTATTTCTTCCTGCGTTTCTGGTACACCGCGGTTGATCCGGCCGCCACGCAGGAAATCCTGATACAGAATATCACCTCCAACATGCTCACCTTTGGAATGGGCGCGTCAAGCATGGCCCTGTTTGCCCGGGTGGGGGGCGGCATCTTTACCAAGGCGGCGGACGTGGGCGCCGACCTTGTGGGCAAGGTGGAGGCCGGCATCCCGGAGGATGACCCCCGCAATCCGGCGGTCATCGCGGACAACGTGGGGGACAATGTGGGGGACGTAGCCGGCATGGGCGCCGACCTGTATGAAAGCTATGTGGGCGCGATCGTCTCCACCGCCGCGCTGGCGGTAGCAGCCGGCTTTGGGATGGCCGGCGTCGGCGTGCCGATGCTTCTGGCTGCGCTGGGGGTAGCCGCTTCCCTTATCGGCACCTTTTTTGTGCGGACAAAGGAGGGCGCGAGCCAGAAAAACCTGCTGCGCGCGCTGCGCACCGGCACCTATTTCAGCGCGGCTGTGATTGCCGCCGCCTCCTTCTTTTTGGTCCGCTGGCTCCTGCCGGGCCAGTTGGGGGTGTACGCCGCCATCCTTTCCGGGCTCATCGCCGGGGTGGCAATCGGCGCCATCACCGAATACTTTACCTCCGACAGCTACGGCCCGACCCGCCGCCTGTCCGCCTCCAGCGAAACCGGAGCGGCGACGGTCGTCATCAGCGGCCTGTCGCTGGGGATGCTGTCGACCGTCGCGCCGGTGGTGATCGTGGGCGTCTCGGTGCTGGTGAGCTATTACTGCTCCGGCGGCGCGGCGGATTTCAGCCGCGGTCTGTACGGCGTGGGCGTGTCCGCCGTCGGGATGCTCTCCACCCTGGGCATCACCCTGGCCACCGACGCTTACGGGCCGGTGGCCGACAACGCGGGCGGCATCGCCGAAATGACCCATATGGACCCCCAGGTGCGGGAGCGCACCGACGCGCTGGATTCCCTGGGGAATACCACCGCCGCCACCGGCAAGGGCTTCGCCATCGGTTCGGCCGCCCTGACGGCCTTGGCCCTGATTGCCTCCTATATTGACAAGGTGCAGGGCATTGACCCGGACATTGCGCTCAACCTGTCCATCACCAACCCGACGGTGCTGATCGGCCTGTTTATCGGCGGGATGCTGCCCTTCCTCTTTGCCGCGCTGACCATGAACGCGGTGAGCAAGGCGGCCCAGGCCATCGTGCGGGAGGTCCGCCGGCAGTTCCGCTCCATCCCGGGGCTGATGGACGGCAGGGCGGAGCCGGATTATGCCGCCTGTGTTGATATGTGCGCCAAATCCGCCCAGAAGCGGATGCTCGCCCCGGCCCTGATCGCAGTCATCACCCCGGTCACCGTGGGGCTGCTGCTGGGCGTCAACGGGGTGGCCGGCCTGCTGGCCGGGACCACGGTCACCGGCTTCGTCCTGGCCGTGATGATGGCCAATTCCGGCGGCGCCTGGGACAATGCAAAAAAATACATTGAATCCGGCGCCCACGGCGGCAAGGGCAGCGACGCACATAAAGCGGCTGTGGTCGGCGACACGGTGGGCGATCCCTTCAAGGACACCGCCGGCCCGTCCATCAATATCCTGATTAAGCTGACGTCGATGGTTTCAATCGTCTTTGCCGGCCTGGTGGTCGCGGTGCATCTGCTGTAAAAGATAGCCGGGGCGCAATATTTTTCCCCATCCGTGAAATACTACAGGAGCAGCGACGCTCCGGAGCCGTACAGCTTCCGGGCGAGCGCCGGCTCCTGTAGTATTTCTTTTGAAAGGACGGATCGCCATGATGCCTAACGACAGCCGCAAGGTGGTCATCATCGGCACGGGGATGGTGGGGATGAGCTATGCGTACGCCCTGCTCAACCAAAACGCCTGCGACGAGCTTGTACTGATTGACCTGGACGAGGAACGGGCCATGGGAGAGGCGATGGACCTCAACCACGGGCTGGCCTTTTCCTCTTCCAGCATGAAAATCTATGCGGGGAAATACGGCGACTGCGCCAATGCGGATATCGTGGTCATCTGCGCCGGCGTGGCGCAGAAGCCAGGGGAATCCCGGCTGGACCTGCTGCAGCGAAACGCCGCCGTCTTCCGTTCCATCATCGGCCCGGTCACGGAATCCGGCTTCAACGGCCTGTTCCTGGTGGCGACCAACCCGGTGGATATCATGACCCGGATCGCCTGCGCCCTTTCCGGCTTCAATCCCCGCCGGGTATTGGGCAGCGGCACGGCGCTGGATACCGCCCGGCTGCGGTATCTTCTGGGGGATTATTTCTCGGTTGACCCCCGCAACATGCACGCCTATGTCATCGGCGAGCACGGCGACAGCGAGTTTGTCCCCTGGTCGCAGGCGATGATGGCGACCAAGCCCATCCTCTCCCTGTGCGAGGAAACCGGCCTGTGCCAATACGCGGACCTGGAAACCATCGCGGCCGAGGTCCGCGGCGCGGCGCAGAAAATCATCAAGGCCAAGCGGGCGACCTATTACGGCATCGGCATGGCGCTGGTGCGGATCACCAAAGCGGTGTTCGGCAACGAAAACAGCGTGCTGACCGTTTCCGCCATGCTCCGGGGCGAGTACGGGGAAAACGGCGTGTATGTCGGCGTCCCCTGCATCGTCAACCGCCGGGGGGTGCGTAAGGTGCTGACCCTTTCTCTTTCTGACGAGGAGGCGAAGCGCTTCCGTGACTCCTGCCAAACGCTGCAGGAATCCTATGCGGAACTGCGGCTTGAATAGCCGGCGGAGGCTGGGAGCCGCTGCGCGGCATCCCTAACGTATGCCGGGAAGCAGGCGCGCCGGAAAGCCCTTCAGGCCGCGGTGCGCCCTTTTCGCGCCAGGAGGAAAAAGGCCAGCCCCAGGGCGGCCACCAGCAGCTCCGTCGCAGGGAATGCGCACCAGACGCCGCGCATCCCCCCGAGATGCGAAAGCAGGAACGCCATGGGGAGGATTACCAGGAAGCCCCGCAGAAGGGAGAGCACATGCGCCGGGCGCGGGCGCTCGGTAGAGGGAAAATAGAGGGAAAGAATGACGTTGAAGCCGGCGAACGGGCAGGCTAAAAAGTACAGGCGCAGCCCTTCCTCCGCGATGCTTTGCAGCACGGCGTTGCGCTCGCTGTTGAAAACGCGGGCAATCGGCGCGGCGCCGAAGAACACCGCGGTATAGATAGCGGCGGAAAAAAGCAGCATCGTTAAGAGCGCATACCGCAGGGTGGCGTCGGCGCGGCGGAAATCCCCTTTGCCGTAGCTGCGGCTGACCAGCGGCTGGATCCCCTGCGCGATGCCGGTGTAAACCGCAATCACCACCAATGACAGGTTGGCGATGACGCCGTAGGCCGCGACGCCCACGTTCCCCGCGAGCTTCAGGAGGATGGCGTTGAAGGCGATCATAACCACGCCGGAGGAAGCCTCGGTCACCAGCGAGGGGACGCCGCTGGAGAGGATCCCCGCGGACAGCCGGCCCTCCGGCCTGCATTTCACCGGACGGAACTGGTTCCTTTTGCGGATAAAGTGGGGAGAGAGCATCAGCATGCTGATAATCGGCGCCAGGCCCGTGGCGAAAGCTGCGCCGAAAATCCCCATCCCGCAGGGAAAGATAAAGACCCAATCCAGCACGACATTGGACAGGCTGCCGCCGGTCATGGCCGCCATCGCCAGCTGCGGCGCACCGTCGTTGCGCACAAAGCAGAGCAGCACGTTATTCAGCAGGAAGGCGGGCGCAAACAAAAGGATGACCTGTAAATAGGTTTTGGACATGGCGAATACACTGTCCTCCGCCCCCAGCAGGGAAACGATCGTACCGGAAAAGAAGGCCCCAGCCAGCACAAAGAAGGCGGCAAAAGCCGCGGCCAAATACAGCGCGTGGGTAAAGGTGCGGTCGGCGGCAGGATCTTGCCGGCTTTTCTGGATGGCATACCGGGTGCCGCCGCCCATGCCGATCATCAGTCCGCTCCCGTGGATGAAGCTGTAAATGGGGATCGCCAGATTCAAGGCCGCCAGGCCGTTAGCGCCCAGCCCCTTGGATACAAAATAGGTGTCTGCCAATATGTAGCAGGACAGCCCGACCATCCCCATCACATTCAGGGACGAATACTTGGCAAAATCCCGAAAGCATCCGGAATCCATCGCAAAAACCTCCTAAAATAAAAAAGCAGGCCCATGTTGTGCTACATGGGCCTACCGCACAATCCAACGCCCCGGCGGGCTTCCTATTCCTGCATCGTTTCCTTTGGCTTGTCCGGCGGGACGGCGTTTACCAGCTCCACCGCCTCTTTCCCGGAAATATGCTCCGGCGTCATCGCCAGCATACACAGCGGCGCCCACTCCCGGGAAATCGCCCGCTGCCGGTTTTCCGGCGGATCATCCGGCGCGTATTTCACCGCCAGCTTTTCTATGGCGGCGCGCTTCTCCTGCTCGTCCTCAAGGATCCGGATTGTCCCGAACACGATGACGCTGCGGAAGTAGGTGGTGTACTCCTCCGGCACGACCCGGTCCTGGTCAATGACGCAAAAGGACGCCTTGGGGCTGCGGCGGATCGCATCCAGCTTATGGCCGCTTTTGGCGCAGTGGAAATACAGCTCCCGCCCATCGTATACATAGCTGATCGGCACCGCATAGGGGTAGCCGCCGTCCCCCGACAAAGCCAGCACCCCGGAGGTGCCGCGCCGCAGAACGGCCGCGCATTCCTCCTGTGAAAGCGCCTGCTTTTTCCGGCGCATTTCCCGAAACATTGCTCTGTTTCCCTCCCTTGCTGCTTGGCCCCGGAAGCGGCGGGCAGAAAAAAAGCACTGTTTTTCGTATCTGCAACGGCCTGACGATACGAAAACAATGCTCCACAGCTTACCCGGCGGCAAGCGACCACAACTTATCCAATAACAGGGTCATTATAGCACGCTTTCCCCTGCCTGTCAACAGCGGGCTGAAAAAATGCACAGCCGGGAGGCTTCCGCCTTCCGGCTGTGCGCAGTCTTCCTCCCCCGCTGCTGAAATGCCCTGCAGGCGGCAAGCGCTTGGAAAGAGGTTGGGAGACAGGGGCTGGTTATTTACTCCGCTTACGGGCAATCACCAGAGCGCCGGCCGCAGCAGCAGCCAAAACGATGGCGGACATGGCCGGGGGGCCGCCGGTGGAGGGATTGCTCACCGGGCCGGAGGGCTGCTCCTGCGTCGGTTCGGACTCGGCAGTCGTATCAACCCCGGAGGCTTTTGCTGTAATTTCGCCGTTGGCGGCGCTGTACTGCTTCTGGATTTCCTTTCCGTCAAACAGGATGGTAAAGCTGCCCTTATCCATGTTATAGATATAGGAGTAGTTCCACGCCTGCCCGCTCGGGAGAACGACGCCCACCTGGTCGCCCGTGGAATCAGCCTCGGCGATGGCGTACGCCCACTGGCACATGACCTCCAAAATCCGCATGTCGGTGGTCAGGGTGACATCGGCGTTTTCGGCATCCCCGCTAACGGCCATAGAGGTTTCCGCAATTTCCGCCCCCACCGCGGTCTCGGCAAGGGTCCAGTATTCGTCGGGCAGCCACTGCTTGACCTTGGCGTTGTAGTCGTCAATGCTTGAAAAGGAGAAGGACACCGTATAATCAAAGGATCCCTTATCCACGGTATCAATTTCGCCGGTATCATCTTCAACGTCCACCATGTTGGTCACTTCCTCCATGGTGACCTCAAACCCGGATGGAATCTTGCTCTTCATCAGCTCCAGCAGAGCTTGCGGCGTCTTGATCCAGCCGGTTTCGTTAGGCTCGCTGTCCCCGTTGGGCTCAATAAAGTTGTTGCCGACATCGTTGGCGCCGTTCTTCGGCACCACCATCGTAAATCGGGCGGTGCCCGCGCCGGTCGCGGGATCAATTTCCAGATAGCTGGAAGGGACAAGCTGGCCGCAGGAAGCCAGCGCAAGGCAAAGGACCATGGCCATGGCGAGAACCGCGAGTTTTTTGACATACTTCATGTCGGTTTCCTCCTTCTTTTTCTTGATAAAGCCCTGGGAGGGCCAATCAACCGTGTTTTTGGATATCAACCGCGTCTTTCTGCTTTCTCTCCTTTTCCTCCTTGTGCAGCTGCCAGTAATCCCGGGCCAGCTTGAAAAGCAGGAAGCCCAGGAAGGGCACGTCAAGGATCAGGGTGAACAGGCAGAAATAATACGGGCCGGTGCCGGCCTCAAGGTTCGCCAGGCAGAAGCCGGTCAGCAGCAGAACCATGATGACAACGGTGGTGCAGGTTTTATAAATCGATGCCTGAAACAAGGGCATGGGTTCTTCCTCCTATCCTCCCAGCTTGTCTTTGCGTAAAGACCAGGCGGGGATTTCATCCGTCCGATGGCAGGCGCAGAGCCCCTCGCCGTGGGGGACGAGCGGCGGCTCCTGTTGCCCGCACTGAGGCACCGCATACGGACACCGGGGATGAAATCGGCAGCCGGCAGGCGGCGCGGCCACGCTGGGCATATCAATGCTTTTCAGCGGTAGCTCTCGTTTTTTCTTGGCGATAACCGGATCCGGCACCGGCACGGCCGTCAGCAGCGCCTGGAGATACGGATGGGCGGGATGCTCAAGCACCTCCTGCACGTTGCCGTATTCCACCATTTTGCCTAAGTACATGATGGCGATGTTGCCGTCCCGGGCGATGTACCGCGCCGTCCCAAAGTCGTGGGTAATGTAGACGAAGGCGATGCCCAGCGTTTTGTTCAGCTTGGACATCAGGTTCAAAATTGCAATGCGCAGGGAGACGTCAATCATTGAAACCGGCTCGTCGGCTACGATCAGTTTGGGGCGCATCAGAATCGCCCTTGCCATAAGGATCCGCTGGCGCTGCCCTCCCGAAAGCTCGTGGGGATATTTGTCCAGCTCCTCATGGTTGATCCCCACCATATCAAGCGCCTCGTATACCAGCTTTTCCGCCTGCGCGCTGTTTTTTGCCAGCTTCTTATGAAGCACCGGGCCGCACAGGGAATGGCGGAGGGTCTTGACCGGGTTCAGGGCCGCGTAGGAATCCTGCTGCACCAGCTGGACGCTGTTGCGGTATTCCCGGAAAGCGGCCTTGCCCATGCCGTATACATCCTTGCCGTTGAAATAGAGCTTCCCGGCGGTGGGCTTGAGCATACCGATAATCACGTTGCCGAGGGTCGTTTTCCCGCAGCCGCTTTCGCCGACGATGGCCAGCACCTCGCCCTTGCGGATGTCCAGGCTGACGTCGACGGCAGCCCCTACGCGCAGGGGAGGCTTGAACAGCCCCCGGCGGGTCTCATAGTAAAGGTCCACATGATGCAGGGACATCAACGGCTGCTCTTTGTTTTCCTCACTCACGGATACCCGCCTCCTTTTGAAACCGCTCGACAAAATGGCAGGCCGCCAGATGATCCGGCCCCACCTCCACCAAAGGAGGCACCTCCGCCCGGCAGCGGTCCGCGGCGTAGGGGCAGCGGGGGCGGAACGCACAGCCGGAGGGGAGATCCATCAGATCCGGCGGGCTTCCCTGGATCGGCTTCTTGTCCTCTTTGCGGTCAAGCAGGGAGGGAGCGGTAGTGATCAGCGCATGGGCGTACGGGTGGGCGGTGCTGCGGAAAACCTCAAAGATATCCCCCACCTCCACAATGCGCCCGGCATACATCACGGCGATGCGGTCCGCCACCTTGGCCACCACCCCGATGTCGTGGGTGAGCAGCATCATCGAGACCCCGGTCTCGGTATGGATCCGGTCAAGGATAGAAAAGATGTAGTCCTGGGTGATCACATCCAGCGCGGTGGTCGGCTCATCCAGGATGATGACCTTGGGCTCCAGCAGCATGCTGAAGGCAATCATCACCCGCTGCTTCATGCCGCCGGACAGCTCATGCGGATACAGCTTCAGCACCCGGTCCGGGTCAAGCCGCACGTTCTCAAGCAGCTGGCGGAAGCGAGGGATCACCTCTTCCTCCTT
This sequence comes from Candidatus Avimonas faecium, assembly GCA_904419005.1. Taxonomy (GTDB): domain Bacteria; phylum Bacillota; class Clostridia; order Oscillospirales; family Acutalibacteraceae; genus Avimonas; species Avimonas faecium. The sequence goes on from CAJFQI010000068.1 coordinate 9,832, forward strand.
GGCGGAGGGAACGTGAACATGGTAGGTTTCCCAGAAATGCTGCTGGATGGTCATCAGGGGGTTCAGCGCGCTCTGGGCGGACTGGAAGATCATTGATACGTCCTTCCACTTATACTTGTTCAGCTCCTCCTTGCCAAGCTTTAGGATATCCTTTCCGTCATACAGCACTTCTCCGGAAAGGATGTTGCCGGTGGTATTGACGATGTTCAAAATGGTAAAGGCCAGGGTGCTTTTGCCGCTGCCGCTTTCCCCCACCAGGGCGGTAACGCAGCCCTCCCGGATATCAAAGTCCACATGGTTGACCGCCAGCAGCGAGCCCCGGGGCTTCTTGAATTCCACGGTCATGTCGCGAATTTCCACAATGTTGTTTGCCATGAATAGGACACGCCTTTCTGTTACAACGCCCCGGCTTATTCGGTGCGCAGCCTGGGATTGAGCGCCTCGTCAATGCCGCTGCTGAAAAAGATGCAGCCCAGTTGCAGCAAAGCCAGGCACACGATGGGGGTGAAAAAGTAGATCAGCCCCTTGGGGTTGTACGCCACGCCGGTATAGGTCAGCGCCATATTGAGCATAACGCCCCAGTTGGTCTCCCGGTAGGTCAGGGCGCCCAGCAGCATCAGGCCCATACTGGAAGCCACGCCGCCTTGGAAGAGGCTGATAAACTGGACGGCCAGCAGGGAAATCATGTTGGGCAGGATTTCCTTGAAGATAATGTACCAGGTCTTCAGCCCCATAATGCGGCAGGCCACAATGTATTCCGCGTGCTTGAGGGACAGGATCTGCCCGCGGACCACGCGGGCCACGCCGCCCCAGGAAACCACAGCCAGGATAAAGCCCGCCAGCCAGATATTCTGGACGTTGAAGGCCACGGCCAGGATCAGCATCAGCGGGAAGGCCGGGATGGTCAGGAAGATGTTCGTAACAAAGTTGAGGGCCGTATCCACCCAGCCGCCCAGGAAAGCGCCTACCGACCCGATCAGGATACCGATGAGCAGCGCCATCACGGCGCTTACCGTACCCAGGGCCAGCACGTCGCGGGAACCGTGGATGGTCTGCGCCAGGATGTCCCGGCCGATGTAGTCGGTACCCAGCCAATGCTGTGCCGAAGGCATCTGGAACCGGTTTTCATAGTTC
>CAJFQI010000068.1:10971-20852 GCA_904419005.1 Candidatus Avimonas faecium
CGGTTTTCATAGTTCGGGGTCATATCAAGCGGCGTCAAAGCCGCCCCCAGCGTAGCCATGAGGATAAAAAATACCAGGATAAAAAGGCCGACGGTGGCCTGCCGGTTCCGGAAAATGACCTTGAAAAAGTCGTGTATCGATTTTCCTAATCTCTTGATCATCCGGCTCTACTCCAATCGTATTCTGGGATCAAGCTTGCTGTAAAGCAGATCGGCAATCAGGTTGGCGATAATAACTGAAACCGAAACGCAGAGCAGCAGGCCCTGGTACAGGATATAATCCCGTTCCCCCTGGGCGGTGGCGAGGTAGGTGCCCATGCCCAGGTACTTGAACTGCCCCTCAACCAGCGGCGCGCCGCCCATCATGCCGCCGAAGGACATGGCCAGCGTGGTCACCAGGGGAATCATGGCGTTTTTCTTCATATATTTGCGCATAATGATGCTGTCCGGCAGGCCGCGGGCCCTGGCGGCGAACACATAGTCGCTGCCCAGGGTGTGGATCGAACTGCCCTTCATGTTGAGGATCCAGCCTCCCGTTGAGGTAAGCACATAGGTAGCAATGGGAAGGATCGCATGGTGTAGGGCGCTGAGCAGAAAGGGCAGGTTAAACCCAGGGGTCACGTCGATGCTGTACACGCCGGCCTGCGGGAACAGCCCCAGCTGGTACACCAGCACAATCGACAGCAGGATAGCCACGATGTAATTGGGGATGGTGGACACCACCGTTACATAAAACGTGATGATGTTATTGATAATCCCCTTCTTGCGGATGGCCATGACCGCCCCCAGCTGCAAGCCGATAATAAAGCTGAGGATCAGGGAAATCGACACCACGAAGAGGGTCCAGGGCAGCGCCGTGACCAGGATGCTGACCACGGTAAGCTTGGGGTTGGTCATCGAGGTCCCCAGATCCCCCCGCAGAAGCCCGCCCACATACCGGACCAACTGCTGCAGGATGGGCTCGTTCGGGTTGTAGTTATACCGGGTAGCCACGCGGCTGTAGGCCTCCTCATAGGTGATGCCCATCTGGGCCGCCTCGTCGCGGGCCTTGGTTTCAAGGATGTCCCCCGGCATCATCCGCAGCACCAGGAAGATCACCAGCGTAACCGCTACCAGGGTTAAAAGCGCGCTCCCCACCCTTTTCGCCAAATACTTTAATGACATTTTTTAATCAACCGCCTTCAGTATGGGATGCCTCGGTGCCGCGGGAGGGGGCTTTAGCCCCTTCCCGCGGTTTTCGTCAAGCGTGCGGGCCGGCCTATTTCGGCTTTACCTTATTGCGGATAAACACCTCGGCAAAAGGGGCATAGGCCCGGTTGAGAACGGCCACGTCCTCGTATTCCTCGTCGTTGCGGGGCAGGGGCATCATCCGGTCGTACTCCTCAAACAGGTCCTCCATCGGCAGGCCCTTGGATGTCGCGGAATTCTCCCAGATAGCCATCACGTTCTGGTACAGGTTGATGCCAATCGCGTTGTCGTTGGTAGCCCAGGCCATCCGGCCCACCAGATCCCGGTATTCCTCTTCATCGTTGATGTAAAGCAGGGATTTGGCGGCCTCCTCCATATTGATTTCGTGGCCGTCGTAGTCCTTCAGGATCAAAGGCTCCTCGTCCAGATCAATGCCGGCCTTCTCCGTAACGTCGCCGTAGTAGGCGCTGAACGCCTTATAGGGATCGGAGATGTTCCAGGTCAGATCCAGGTAATCATACAGCATATCGTAGAGGCCTTCCTTCATGTTGCCCACCACTACGGTGGCCTCTACCGCCCGGGCCTCGGTGGGGAAGCCGAACTCGGTGAGCTGCCGCGCTACTTCGGTGGCGCCCGCGATGCCCTGAGCGCCCCAGCCGGCGTTCGCGGCGATGACGAAGCTATAGGTGTTGCCGTCGGCATCCTCCCATATCCCGTCGGAGTTGCGGGTCCAGCCGGCCTCCTCCATCATCTGGGCCGCCTTTTCGGAATCGCCGGTATATCGGTCAAATTGGGCCAGCACGTCGGCGTCTATGTACTTCTCCATGGTGGAGGGGATCAGCCCGGTGGTGGCCACATCGTTGTCCACCGCCCAATAGTTGGCGATCTCCCGCACCTTGGAGCGCTGCATCACCTCGTTCAGCGCCTTGCGGACCCGCACGTCGCTGAGCGGGGCCTTCCTCGTGTTGAAGATTACGCCGATGGATTTCTGCTCAAGCAGAGGATACATCACCATGGTCCCGCTGGCATCCAGGATGTTCCGGGACATATCGTAGGGCAGCGTGCCGATAAAGGAGTCGGTGCCGCCGGAGCTCAGCAGGGAGTTGTAATCGGCCACCTGGTGCATCTCCAGCTTCTGGAATTCGAGATCCTCGGCGCCCGGAAAATAGGGGTTGACCACCAGGTCGCACTGCACGTTGGTGACCTTATCTACCATATAGGGTCCGGTGCCGACCGGCATTTCAAGGTCTACGTTTTTAAAGTTGTTGTAAATTTCCTTAAGCGCAGTCCTCTGCTCCTGGGTGAAGCTGAGGCCGAACGCCGGGCGGTTGTCCCGGTCGCCGGTGTAGGGCTCCGCCTCCGCCATGATCGCCTCAACGTCGTCCACAAATTCCCCGAAGAGATGGTACGGGGTAGACGCCTGCCAGCCCTCCGCAAGGAAAAGCATCTTCTGGGTATCCGAAATCACCGGTTCGGCCCATACAAATTCAAGGGTATAATCGTCCTTGACGTTGATCGCTTCCAGGTGGCGATTGATGGCGGCATCCTGGATATTGATCATGTAGTAGGTGTACAGGTCCTTGGCTGTAAATTTGGTTCCATCGCTCCACGTCCGGTTTTCAACCAGCTTGACCGTGGTAATATTGCCTTCGTGCGTCCATTCGTCCGCCAGCCGGGGAATGATCTTGTCGGTCCCCACGATGACCAGGAACATCGACTCGTATACATAATAGCCGACGTCCCCCACCTGGGAGCCGCTGAGATTTCCTCCGAAGCCGGGAGGGGCCGGCCAGTAGCCGCCCGCAATCCGCTTAACCCGCTCCGTATTGACCTCGGGAGGGGCGTCGTAATCCGTGCTGACCACTGTGTCCTGGACATTGTTGTAGCAGCCGGCCATGGTAAAGGCCGTCATAATGGCAGCCATCGTCATGGCCAGCAGTCTGATAAACGTGCGTTTTTTCATCGCGTTCGTTTCTCCTTTCCCTGTAAAAATTTGGCCTCCATCTCTTTTTCTGATCGCGCAAAGCTCACCCAAATACAGTACCAATTCTCTGCGCTTTCGACAATACCCACTGAGGATTCTTTTTTAGGAAGGGATTTCAGCTGGAATTTTTGAATTATTTTCTCACCTTATGGATTGAAATCTGTGTGTTTTTCACAAAGTCCATTATACACGATCTTTCCTTGGCGAAACAAGAAAATTTTTGCCATGGATCCGGACAATATTGACTTTTATCCTCCATAAGCGGATGAGCCCTCCGCCGGAACCCTCGCCGGAGCCCTCCCTTTGCCCGGTCGATGGTTCACGGTCCGGCTTTTCCGTTCAGCCGGCCAGGCGCTCCAGCGTCTTTGTCACAGCCGCCAGATTTTCCGGCGGGGTCTGGACGGGCACCTCGCAGCCCGCGGCGATGACAGCCCGAGGAGAGGCGACGGCCAGGCAGCCCTCCACCGCCTGTGCGACAGAATCCGGCGTCCCCTGCATCAGGATACCGACCGGGTCAAAATTGCCGCAGGCGCTGCAGCGGTCGGCGAAAACCCGGTTCGCCTTTTCAAAATCCACCATCCAGTCGCAGTCGATCATATCCGCCCCGGTTTCCACCGCCATTTCAAGCAACGGATTGATGTTCCCGCAAATATGCAGCTTGGCCTTGCCGCCCGCCGCATGGATGGCGGCAACGATGCGCTTTTCATAGGGCAGGGCGAATTCCTCGTACATGGCCGGCCCGATCAGGGAAGCCGCCGCATCGCCGATCCCCACAATATCCGCCCCCGCCTGCACCTGCGCCGCGGCGAAAAGCTCCGCCTGGCGGGTGCAGATATCCAGCAGCTCCGCCACCGCCTCCGGCTCGTCCAGAACATCGGTCATCATGTTGTTAAGATCCCGCAGGTCGCAGGCTTCGGCAAAGCCGCCTTCCACCCAGCCCTGCACCGCGCATTCCCTGCGCGCATATTCCGCATAGCGCCGCACGGCGAGCAGCCGGTCGTTCATCCGGGCGCAGGAGGCGGGGTCCCTAACCTTGAGCTTCGACAGGTCGGAAAGGTCCTCAACCAAGGGGGCGGAGGCATAGGGCACCCCGTCCTCGGGCAGGATGACCTGGGCGCCGAAGCCCTCTGCCTCCCGCATAGGGTCGGAAATGGCGCTGAGGATATCCAGGCCAAAATCCTCCCGGCAGCGGATGCCCGCCTCGGTCAGCACCCGGTAATCGGTGGCAAACTCGCGATAGGTCGCCCTGATATACCGCGCTCCAAAACCCATGATGATGCAGTTGTTCGGTACCCGGTCCACCGGCTTGCCCGCCAGCCGGTTCATCAGCCGTTCGTATGCGTTCATTGCCCATTCATCCTTTCTGTTTCCATGCGGCTTTTAGCTTTTCCAAACGGTTCCTGCGACCGCGCGGCTATTCTCCGCGGACCGTGTCGCTGCGCGGCTCCTGCGCCCGGTCAATAAAGGGGAAGGTGGTGCGGCGCAGGGTGGTGCAGCCGATGGGTACCAGTTCCACCCATTCCGGCACCGCCCATGAGGACAGCATCTGGGCCCGCAGGGTCACGGGCGGGTTCTCCCATTCAAACCCCTGCCCCTCATACCGCCTTTCCCGCAGGTATTCGCCGGGACGGCGGCTGTCGTATAAAAGGGTATACTCCCAGTTTTCCCCTTCGGCGGGGGTATAATTGGTATCGCAGAAGGGGGCCTTTTCATAGTGGAAAGAATCCTCCCCCACCTCGGCAATAGGCAGCGAATACAGCAGCGGCCCATCTACCGCCGCCCGGGTGCCGTCCACGGCGGCAACCAGCCGGGGAAACGCTTCCAGCAGCAGCGTGACCACGTCCCCGTCGGCAAAGGTTCTTTCGAGCGCGACCCCCCGCCCGCTCCCGGCCCGGAGGCACGGAGCGTCCACCGGAGCCCCGTTGACCAGCAGGCGGCAGCCCTCGGCCCAGAACGGCACACGGAACACGATCTTCTGCCGGAAGTCCCCCTGGCAGCGGATGTGGAAGGCGATGCCCTTTTCAAAGGGATACCGGGTCCTCTGCTCAATCTCCACGGCCTGTCCTCCGCAGACCGTATGCAGAACGCACGGCCCGTAATACAGCGCATACAGCGTGCCATCCTCGCCGGACAGCCACATCGTCGACAGATGGTACGGCATCACCTTGCCGGAATTCGGCGCACAGCAGACGGCCGCGTCGGTATGGGTGGGGGAATAGTCCCAGCGGTCCCCCACCTCTTTGGTCGCCCGGTAGAGGTTGTCGGCACACAGGTACTGGATGGCCTTCCCGTCCTGGCGGCGGGCCGCCATAGCGGCGTTCATCACCATCCACTCCTCATAATCGGCGTAATGCAGGCTCCCGGTGATCTGGACGGCGGCGGTGAGGCTGAACATCATCTCGGTGGTGGAGCAGTATTCGTAGCCGATGCCGGGGATGGGGAAGCATTCGCCGATCTGCAGCCCCTCCGTTTTCTCCGGCGCTACTTTGCCCTGGTGGGCGCCGATCAGCTCATCGGATTTGCAGGAGCCGGACAGGCTCAGGGAGCGTTTCAGCTTCTCAAAGGCGCTGAGGAAGATGCTGTAGTAATCCTTTTTCCCCGTGGCCTGATACAGCAGCAGGGGGATCCGCAGCTGCTCGCAGGTATGGGCCCCGTGGCCCACCAAGGGAACGCGGGGGGCGGTCGCCTTGTCCCGGGCAAGGTCGTAGCAGGGGAACACCGCGTCCGGGGCATACCGGGAATAGTCCTCGTACAGGAATTCGCAGAAGGCCAGGTATTCCGGCTTTTCCCGTTCGGCGTAGAGGGCGAGGATCGGTTCAATCACCATCAGGCTGTGGGTTTTGCTGCCGTCCTCATCCGGGACCTGGTACAGGGAGCGCCCGCCCGCGAGAGGGCCGTACTGCCGCACGATCAGGTCGCAGAGCCTTTCCAAAGCGTCCAGCACCTGGGCCTCCCCGGTGTGGCGGTAATAGGTAAGCAGGACGGTCATCAGGCGGCTCTGGGTCCACAGCTCGCCGCTGCGGGCGCCGTTGCCAAACCGCTCGTTGGGCAGGAAAATCCCCATGTAGCCGTCCTCCTCCTGGTGGCGGAGCAGCCGTTCCACATAATTCTTCATCTCCCGGATCAGTTCCTGGTCATCCAGGGCAAAGGCCAGCCGCGCCAGCGCATCCCGCCAATTCCCTTCCGACTCGCCCGGCCACCAGGAGCTCCAGCAGCCGTCGATCTCATCCCGGACCTTCTTGTCCTCAAACAGGCCGGAGGACACGTCGGCGCACAGCTCGCCCAGATGCCCGGTGATGCCGTGCTTATCCCTCAGCAGGTGTTCCAGAATCCAGCCCTGCGGCCGTATTTTTCCCGTAATTTCCTTTAACATTTTGTTATCCATGCCTTTCCTTGAGAGTATTCTCCACCGCCGCTCCGTTCAGCCGGCAGACGCCCGCGGGGTAGAGGGGGGCGTAATCCCCGTCCCGGTATTGCAGGAACAGGAAGTCCTCCCCCTCAAAGTCCACCGACAGCTCCCCGTGGCGGATATGGACGCTCAGGGGATTGCGGGATGCTTCCTGCCCTTCGGCGGTAAACAGCAGCGACCCGTCCTGGAGCACGCAGCCGTTTTCAAACCGGTTGCCGGCAATTCCCCAGCCCTTGAGGGTTTCTATGACCTCCTGCGCGCAGTCAAGGCTGGGCAGCCGGACGCCCCGGTCAAGCACCTCCCGGCAGGCGCCGCTCAGGGGGGCGCCGTCGTCAAAGGTCCGGGCCTCCCCCGCGACGATCAGGCGGGCCGGGTCTACCTTTTGCAGGAAGGAGAAGCAGGCGGGGGACAGGCTGTCGGCGCCCAGCAGCACCACCGCGTCGTAGTCCTGGGAGCCATAGCGCACCCGGCCGCCGTCCGCAAACAGGCTGCCGTTTTCCACTTCGGTGGTAGGGGCCAGGTCGCAGAGGAATTGTTCAAAAATCCGGTCCGTGCATTCCAGCACCGCAGACAGCACCTTGTGCCTGGGATACCAGGGCGGGGAAGGCGGGTCGTTGTAATACCAGTTCAAGGCGTTCTGCATACCGAACAGCACCAGCACCCGGCAGTCCGGCATCGCGTTCTGCACCGGGTCCAGCAGCCGCACCCGCGCATCCATTTCCTCGATTTTTTCCAGACGCCCTTCCGGCTTCAGCTCCAGCACCACCGCCTCGTTGGGGCATTCATAACCGAGGTAGTGGGTCCGCCCGCCGAAGCGGACGCTGGTCCAGGTATCCCGGTAATAGGTCCGGATATCCCTCGTCCCCATCGAATACCACATGTTGTACCAGCAGTCCCCGCCCCATTTGTGGGCCAGGGCGGTGCGGATGGCGAGCAGGACGATTTCGTCCGTCTGGGCAATGTCCCGCTTGGCCTCCCACCAATAAAAGCCATTCTTGAAGCCCTCAAAATTCTGCAGGTAATTATTGCCCCACCAAGTGGGATGCACGCCGTAAAAGGCGTCCGGGCCTAGGATCTCCTTGCAGAGCCGGTACATAGTTTCATCATTGCGGCGCATGATGTCCCGAAAGGCAGCGTGATAGTCGTTGACGCAGCCGATGCTCCGCTCCCGGTGTCCGTCCTCGGTATAATAGAACCGCAGCAGATCGTCCTTAAGCTCCCGGCCGCAGAGCTCCCGGTACCGGCGGGCAAAGTTGTCCGAATAGGTGACATGCTCAAAGTAAATGACCGGCTTTTTGTAGTAATCCGGCTCGTCCTCCGCCTCCTTCGTGCGGATAATCACGTCGTATCCCCACTCGTCTGACATAACGCCGTCTATCCCGATCTCCTTCAGAGGGCGGAGCAGCCGGGCGTAAAACGCCCCGAAGGCGTCGGAGGCCAGGTCAGGGATGGGCTGGGGAATCCCGACAAACACCACCGCCGTTTTTCCGCCGGCGCCGGCGCCGGCGTCCACCGAAACCAGGGTGTGGTTTTTCTCCGCAGGATGGAGCCTTACGGCCGCATCCGCCGGCTCCGCGCTATCCGGCGCCCAGCGATGCTCCCCGGTTTTCTCCACCAAAAAAGCCCGAAGCAGCGTCGGCCCCACATGCCGGATCATCCGCCAATAATGGGGGATCGGGGAAGTGTCGACCAGGGTCTGCCCTTTTCCCTCCCCGTCAAGCGCCACCTCGGTGGCGGTGGTGACAAAGGCCACCTCTCCGGGATGCCGCTCAAAAAAGGTGGCCGCTTCGTTGCGTGGGCACGCCTCCGAAATCAGGCGGATCCCCCGGCTGTGCAGCTCCCGGCAGCAAAGCCGCAGGGCCTCCTGCACCTCCGTGTCAAGGAAACGGTGACGGATCCAGTGCAGGCCGATGAATACTGACCCCACGTCCATCCGGCCGCACAGATCCTCGATTTTCCCCCGGAGGTCGCTTTCAAGGATCGTGTCGTCCCATTTCCAATAGATGACGCTTTTGTTCTTTGCCTTCATCCGCCTGTCCCCTTTGCTGCAAAATTGCCTGCGGCTTTACAGGACCCGCCGCCCGTTTCGCTCCCAGTATAGCCGCCGCCGCAGAAAAGAGGCTATAATTTTTTTGCCAATGAACCATACAATATTGACTTTTTATAGATGTTTTCCTTATAATAGAGATAGATCGTTTGGGAAATTTAGTCATTTGCTCTCACGGACTGCCAGGAGGCGGCGGGCGATCAACAGGAGGTAGCCGGATGAAAAACACCACCGAAGCATACAATCCCTCGGTCCTGCACGAGGAAATCGTCATGCCCAACGCCGATCTCCCCATCAACTTTATTGAGCATCACCGCGACGCGACGGGGCCCTTCTGCATCCTGCATTGGCACAGCGAAATCGAGCTGGCCTATGTGTCCCAAGGGGTGGTTGTCGTCAACTGCAACGCCGGGACGGTGGAGGCCGGCCCCGGCGACATGGTGTTCATCAACTCCAACGAGCCTCACGACTACCATATCCTTGCGGCGCCGATTGAGCTGTTCTGCTGCACGATCGGGCTGCCCCTGTTCCAGGGGCGGTATATCACCGGCTATGAATCCCAATTCTCCCCCGGAAGCAGCATCGCCGTGTTTCAAAACCATGTGTCCGGGGACGAGCAGATCAACCGCTACTTCCTGACCATGTGGGAGGAAGGGCGGACGCAGGAAAAGGGGTACGAGTATGCCGTCAAATCCAACCTCTACGGCATCCTGTCCCTGATGGTCCGCCACCACATTGAATCGACCATATCCAATAAGATAAGGCTTCTATCTCTTCCGGAAGATATACAGGAAATACTGGTCGATAATAAATTGACGGAAAGACACGCTCGTGCTCTCCTGAAAGTCGAAGATGATAATTCCAGAATGGGGATATTGGAAAAAGTATTGAAGCATGGACTCAATGTGAAGCAGACCGAAAAGCTGGTGGACGATTATTTCAAACAGCGGGAGCTGAAGGAGAGGGAGAGAAACAAGATAAGACATATCAGTTATAAGTTATATATAAATACGCTAAAGAGAGCCTTTAATGATATGGAGTTGGAAAAGAAAGGCGCCACCTTCAGTCAGGAAGATCTGGGAAACGATCTGCGGGTAACGATAGTGATCCCTAAGGAAATCGATAGCATGGTCGTATGACATCCTCCTCCAGGATGGTTTTAAAATAATGTTTCACGTGAAACATTATTTTTTTTGTGAAGAAATGCGAAAACGATAGTAAAAGAAGTTGTGATGGTATATAATGTTTAAAGCA
>CAJFQI010000069.1 GCA_904419005.1 Candidatus Avimonas faecium
CAGGTACCGTTTCGTGGATACCACATTCACGAAACGGTACCTGCTCTTTCTCTTCGTCACTGTCTCCCCTGCAAAGCCCGCCCGTTCGGAGCCCTGGGGAGGCGGAAGGCCACCGGGAACGGGCCGCCGCTCCGGAGCCAGTCCGCTCGCCGGGCTGGATGCCAAAACGGCAGAGCCCTCCGCTAGGAATACGCGCGGGAGGCTTCCTCCCGCCGCTGTCCTATGGCCGCTGGTCGTCCCAGCCCTCCCGCAAAACCGCCGTGGCGTCCACCGTCTTCCCCAGGGCGAAGGAATACAGCAGCGCCTGTCCGACCGGCAGGCCGAGAGTACGGGAAAGCGCGTCTGCGTAAATATGCAGCTGCTCCCGGTAGCGGTCCACCAGCTCCTGCCCGGTTTTGACCCGATCGGTCTTATAGTCGACGACCACCAGGCTCCCCTCTTCCTCAAATACGCAGTCCGCGATGCCCTGGATAATCAGCCGGTCGTCCCCGGCCCGCTCCTTATCTTCGGGCCTGTCCAGCAGGCGGGCGGCCGGGACGGCGATCGTAAAATGCACCTCCCGCAGGACACGGGGGGACCGCCGTATCCGCGCGAAGAGCGGGGAGGCAAAAAAGCGCGCCACCCGCGCGGGCTCGATCGCCCGCCCCTGCTGCGGCGTCAGAAAGCCCCGTTCGGCCAGCCGCCGGATTTCGCCGGCCGGATCAGCCGCGGCAGCCCCGTAATCCGCAAACTGCATAAAGGTGTGCAGCGCCGTCCCTCTCTCTGCCGGCGTCAAGCCTCCCGCTCCGAGGAAAGCCGGGCGGGAGGACGCCACATGCTCCCTCTTGACCCGGCCGTGGGACAGCTCGGACGCCGCCAGCTTGGCCGGCAAGGCGCTTACTGCCGCATAGGGATAGCGGTAAGCGATCCGGCGGGCAATCTCCTCGGCGAAGTCCTGATCAGGGGAGACGCAGGCGGGGGCTCCGGGCGCCGTATCCTCCGCAGGGGGGGAACGCAGCACGTCAATGACCCAGGCAGTTTCACATGGGCGGACCGATACGGTGTCGTCACCCGCCAGGGACCGCAGGTGCCCGCCGGACGGGTGCCGCAGGGCAGCGGACAGGATCCAGTCCCCCATCCCCCCTGCCGCCAGTACCGCCGAAGGGGGGAGCGTTTCCCCATCCCCCAGCGTTGCCGCCAGGGAGGCCAGCTTGGCCTCCGGCTTAGGCTGCGTCATCACCAGCAGGAGTTTTTCCTTCGCGCGGGTCATCGCCACGTACAGCACCCGCAGCTCCTCCGCCCGCTCGCTGCGGCGGATGGTGAGGGCCACTGCCTGGCGGGGCAGGGTGTTCCACTGCCGCAGCGTTTCCGGATCCCGCCGCTTCAGCCCAACCCCCGCCTCCGGATGGAGCAGGAGGTTGGCCGTGGTCGACTCCCGGTTAAACTGCCCGCCCAGGCCGGCCAGGAAGACCACCGGGAATTCCAGCCCCTTGGAGTTGTGGATACTAAGGATCCGCACCGCATCCTCCTGGCCGGCGACCGAAGCCGGGGCCATATCCAGGTCCTGCTGCTCCATCCGGTCCAGAAAGCGGACGAAGGCGGACAGGCCGCGGAAGCCGCCCTGTTCAAAGCGGCGGGCATGCTCATGCAGAAGCCGCAGGTTGGCGACCCGCTGCACGCCGTGCCGCATCGCCCCCGCCGCGGCGAGAAGGCCCGCGTCCTCGTACAGCCGATGGATCAGGCGGTCGGCGGGAAGCGTCACCGCCAGCACCCGCCAGGCATCCAGCCGGCGCAGGAATTCCGCCGCCCTGTCCCTCAGGGCCGCCTGCCCGCCGTCCCGGGCATACCGGCACAGCGCGGTAAACAGCCGGCTGTTCTTATCCCGCTGCCGGATTTCCGCCAAATCGTCCGGGGTAAAGCCGAAGGCCGGGCACAAAAGCACCGCGAGCAGCGGCACATCCTGGATCGGGTTGTCAATCACCCGCAGCAGGGACAGCGCCCAGGAGACCTCTGCCGCAGCGAAAAAGCCGCCGGCCGACGAGGTCCAAGCCGGGATGCCGCAGCGGTTCAGCTCGTCTACATACGCCCCGGCATGGGCGCTTTTGCTGCGCAGGAGGATGCAGAAATCCCCCAGCCTTGCCGGGCGGAAGCCCTCCCCCTCCGTCACGCGGAAATTGGAGAGCATTTCCCGGATGCGGGCCGCGATGACCCGCGCCTCGGCGGCGTCCCGGGTATCGGATTCCTCCCGCGTGCCGCCGTCTATCAGCAGCAATTCGGTCTCCCTCCCCGGCGCGTCCGGGTAAGGGGCGGAGGGGATCAGCGCCTCCCGCTCGTCATAGTCCACGCCGCCCGCCTCCCGGGTCATCAGCTGCCGGAAGACAAAATTGACGGCGTCGGTTACCTCCCGCCGGGAACGGAAATTGTTGCCCAGGGTGATGGAGGCGGGGAAATGCTCCCCGTCATAGGGCGGATACCCATCCCGCCGGCGGATAAAAATTTCGGGCATGGCCTGGCGGAAGCCATAGATGCTCTGCTTCACATCCCCCACCAGGAACAGGTTGGATTCCCCTTTGGAAAGGGCGGAGAACAGCGCGTCCTGCGCCGCGTTGGTATCCTGGTACTCGTCCACCAGCACCTCGTCAAACCGGCCGGCCAGCTCGGCCGCAAGGGGCGTGCGCTTCCCGTCCTCCCCGACCAGCAGGCGGAGGGCATAATGCTCCAGGTCGCCGAAATCCACCAGCCCGCGCTTTTGCTTTTTTTCCGTAAAGCGGGCGTCATACCGCCGCACCGTTTCAAACAGGACGCGCACCAGCCGGGCCAGCGCCGCCATGTCGTCCCGGCATTCCTCCTCCGACCCGCACAGCATGTCCGGGACGCCCTTGAGCTTTTTCTTCACGTCGTCCCGCAGGGCAGTCACCCGGTTTTTGCGGATTTCATCCTCATAATTTTTCAGCGGAGGCAGGCGGCCGAAGGACAGCCCGGCAAGCCGCTGCGCCGCCTCGTCCCATGTGAGGCCGGGCCGTGCCAGATCGGATGAAAGGGCAAGCAGCATCTCCTGCTCTTTGGCGATCACCGGCCCGTATTTGTCCGCCATCACCGGCTCCTCCGCCGTGAGGGCCAGGGCGCGGGAGAGCATGGCCGCGCAGCCCTCCGCCGTATCCCGCAGGGCGGAAAGCACCGTCTGCCCCCAGGCGGTTTCTGCCACGGAACGGCCGGCGGCATAGGTTTCCTCCTTCTCTCGCAGCCATTCGTCGGGGAAGGGGTGGGACTGCACAAAGTCATGGATCCGCAGCGCCGCGCGGAACAGCCCCTGATCGTCCCGGCCAGGGCTGAGGAGGGCCGCCAGCTCCCGGAAGGCGTCCCCTCCCTCGGCGTACATCTCCTCAACCACTTCCCCGGCGGCCTCCTGCTTAAGCAGGGCGGTCTCGGTTTCCTCCGCCACCTTGAATTGGGGCGGCAGCCCCAGGAGATGGAAATGCTCGCGGATCAGGCCGGAGCAAAAGCCGTGGACGGTGCTGATCTTCGCGCCGGGCAGCAGCATCTGCTGCCGCTGGAGCCGCCGATCCTCCGGATGCTCCGCAATCAGGGCGGAGAGGGCAGCCGAAAGCCGCTGCTTCATCTCCGCCGCCGCGGCCTTGGTAAAGGTGACCACCAGAAGCCGGTCCACATCCACCGGATGCTCCGGATCGGTCACCAGGCCGATCACCCGCTGCACCAGCACCGAAGTCTTGCCCGAGCCGGCGGCGGCCGAAACCAGCACCGTGCCTCCCCGCGCGTCAATGCACTGCTTTTGTTGGGTTGTCCATTTCCGGGACGGCATCGCTCCCGCTCCCCTTTCCTTGTCGTTTGGGCTTATCCGGCCCTATTCCGCCGCTTACGCACCGTTATCGGGCAGCGCATCCGGCGCCGTCCCGCTCTCCTCGTCAAGCCCTTTGAGGACGGCGTCTGCATCCCGCGCGGCGAGGAAACGGACCGGGTCGTCCGGCTCATGCCCGCAGACTGCGCGGTAATCGCACCAGGCGCAGGCGTCGGTGCTGCCGGCCAAGGGCAGGGCGGCAATATCCCCCTGCCGCAGCGTTTGGGCCATCTTGACGAGCAGGGACTCCATCTTTTTCTTGAGCCTTCCGAATTGCTCAAGGGAAGCGACGCTCGCCCCCTTGGCCACTTCCCCCTTACCGGTCAGGCGGGCGGGGATGAACAGCCCGGCTGCGTCGTGCTCCATAGCCCGGACGATCTCCGGGTCGTCAAGCAGCAGGCCGTTCATCCGCAGCGCCTTGATCTGCTCCTTTTCCGCCGTCTCCCCGTCGGCATCCCGCGCCGCTTGGATGACCGGCAGCTTGGCCGGCAGGTACAGCACCCCCGCCGGGGTAACCTTCCCATACCGCTCCCCCCCGTTCTGCCATAGGGAGAAGATGTAGATCAGCATCTGTACGTTGATGCCTTCCACCACATCGGAAAGCCGGAACTCCTTGGAGCCGGTTTTATAGTCGACAACGCGGACGTAACGCTCCCCGTTTTCCGCCTGATACACGTCAACCCGGTCAATCTGGCCGATGACCCGCACCTTGGCCCCGTCCGGCAGGGTCAGCACCACCGGCGGCACGGCGGGCCCTCCCTCTTGGTCGGGAAGCCCCACCGGAAGCTCGTAATCCACCGGGACAAAGCGGCTCTGCCGCAGCTCCCGCACCACCTGCCAAAGCAGCGCGCCCGCCACCCGGGACAAGCGGTCCAGCAG
Source organism: Candidatus Avimonas faecium (assembly GCA_904419005.1). Classification (GTDB taxonomy): domain Bacteria; phylum Bacillota; class Clostridia; order Oscillospirales; family Acutalibacteraceae; genus Avimonas; species Avimonas faecium. Next base: position 4,715 of record CAJFQI010000069.1, read on the forward strand.
GGCAGCGAAACGGCTGGTTTTGTCCTTAAGACCGCCCATGGTTTCCCGGGCGTAGTCCTGCACCGCCTGCGCCGCGTCGGCAAAGGCGCGGCCCTTCCGGATGCTGCCGAAGCCCTCCCGCACATAGCCGGGCAGCACCGTTTCCATCACATAATGGGTCAGGGTGCCAAAAGCCAGGGCGTCCAGGTCCGCCGGCCGCCGCGGCTCGGCACGCAGGCCGTATTTGCAGAAGTAGGAGAAGCGGCAGCGATGGTATTGCTCCACGCGGGAGGCGGAAAGCCACAGATCGTCCCCGAAAAAGCGGCGGGCCGCCTCCGTATCCTGGAAGGCCGCAGGGGAGCGGTCGGCCGCGCGGTCCAGCGCCTGAAGCCGGAGGGCATATTCCGGCTTCGCGGCAAACACCTCCCGCAGCGCCTGCGCGCGTGGGAGCGGCCGGTTCCAAAGGAAAGCGGCGCACTCAAACGCGTCCCGCTCCGATTCCGCGTCTTCCGGTTCCTCCCCGGTCACAGTGAGGGCACGGCAGCGGGGAACAACCCGGCGGAGGGTATCCACCAGCGCGGAGGGCGCCAGGCTCTCCCCGGCGGCGTTCCCCCGCACATAGCTGACCACCAGCCGCTCGGAAGGCGCCGCCACCGCCGCGTAGGCGAAATACCGCTCCTCCGCCGTGCGCATTTCGGCACTGTCCGCCAAGGGCAGCCCCTGCGCGATCAGCTCCCGACGCTCTTCCTCGGTCAAAAGGCCCTGGGCGGAGGGATACGCCGGGAAGACCCCCTCGTTCGCACCGAGGATAAACACGGTCTTTGGTTCAGAAAAACGGATGCGGTCGGCCTGCCCAACCTGAACGGCGTCCATGCTCTGGGGGATGGAGCCGAGATCGGCCAGACCCAGCACCAGCCGGAACAAGCCGGCAAAGCGGGAAGGCGGCAAAGCCATCCCCCGGAAAACGACAGCCATGCGGTCAAGCATCTCCATCACCGTATCCCACAGCCTGTCCATCCGGTCGGCCAGCGCCGGCTCGCCCGTCTGCTCCAATTTGGAGACGCGCAGTCTTGTTAATGTATCCGCCTTTACAGATATGAGATACCGGTAGAGTGCTTCCGCAAAGCACTCCCCGTCCGCCTTAGGAGCCAGCAGGGCCAAACGCAGATTCTCGAGCGGCTGGATCAGCCGGCGGCGCAGGAGGTTGAGATACGCCAGACGCTTATCTGACAGGTCATCCGCCTTTACAGATAACCCGTTCGGATTACCCGTCCATTCTTCCCGCCAGCGGCGGCCGTCAATCCGCCACATCAGAGCATAGTTCTCAAGCAGGGCCGTCGAGTGGGTGGAAAAACCCGCCAAGCCGGTTTTCATCAGCCGCAGCAGATCCTCGGTGCGGTACCCGCCGGTCACCGCATCCAGCGCCGCAAGCAGCAGCGCTGGCAGAGGCTCGGTTAGGATATCCGCCCGTTCATCCAAAAGCAGGGGGATCCCCTGCTTTTCCATCGCCGCATCCAGTACGCCGCGGTATTCGTCCAGGCTGCGGGCCACCACCGCAAAATCCCGGGCCCGGCCGCCCTCTTCCCGCAGCCGCCGGCGGATGAAACGGGCGACAAAATCGCACTCCGCATAGATATCGGCGCAGGAAGCCAGGACCACTGCCTGCGTTTCTTCGGGGTATACCTCCGGCTTCGGCATAAAGCAGCCGGCTTCCGCCAGCCGGAGAGGCTTTGAGCCAGCCCGGTAGTTCTCCTTGCACAGGATAATCCGGGCGACCGGCACGCCGTCCTCCCTCGCCAGATCCCGCAGGCGGGAGGCAGTGCGGATAACGGGGGAAAACAGCCCGAAACCGCCGGACATGTCCTCTATAGAATCTGCACACAGGGTGACAGCCACCTGATCAGCCCGGCGCATCAGCACACGCAGTACAGCCATCTCCTGGGCGGTAAAGCCCTTGAAGGAATCCACAAATACCATCGCCCCATCCGCGATCCGGCTGTCGGGAAGCCGTTCTGCCAAGGCCGCCAGATCGTCCAGAGGGTCAATGAACGCTGTCTGCTTTTCTACCTGCTTCTCGTCCTGCCCGCTTTCCCCTTGCACAGCCGTCTTACGCGCCTGTTCTGTTCCTTGCAGTTCTCCCGTCGCGCCGGCGGCCACCGCCTCATACGCGCCGAGGATGAGCGCCAGTTCCTGGGTTTTCCGCCGCAGGGTGGAAGCCTCCGGAAGGGCTTCGGCTGTCTCCTCAAGCCGACGGGGCGAGATCCCGCATTGCTTCAGCTCCGCCGTCATCGCCAGCACGGTCTGGACCGTTTCGGGATCGCCGGCGGGCCGGCGATATAGCTGCAAATGATCGGCAGTCAACTCCAGCGCCCGGCTCATCAGCAGCGCCCGGGTCGCATCGTCCATACGGCGCCCTGCAACGCCGCCGGCTTCACGAAAAACCTGTTCCGCCAGGCGCGTAAAGCTAAGGACCTGTACAGTTCCGCTCAAACGCGGGCCAAGCCGCTCCAGCAAGGCCCGCTCGCTTTCAAAGGAGAACTGCTCCGGCACCAGCAGTATCAGCCCTGTCCGCCCGGCCTTTGCAAGCCCGCAAAGCGTCCGGTAAACCCACTCGGTTTTCCCCGCTCCCGAACGTCCAAGCACAAGCTGCAGCATGGTATCTCCTCCTTCTTTGAAAAAAGTATAGCACATTTTCACGGCATTGTCTCTTTTTTGCATGCTTTTCTCTGGGCCGTCCTTTCGGCATGGGCCCTGCATAGCCGTATGTGGCCGTTAATAAAAACGTTAAAATTTTTTGCAAAGCGATTGACATCCCGCCGGGGGTGTGCTATAATCCATTTCGTCCCAAATGAAGGAGTGTCCAATGTGCGGCTTTAGCTCATCTGGTAGAGCGCCACCTTGCCAAGGTGGAGGTAGCGAGTTCGAGCCTCGTAAGCCGCTCCAAAAAGACGATACGCGGTTGCGTATCGTCTTTTTTGTTTGCAGAAAGGCGTTGGCCCAGCGAACGGCTTCCCCTCCTTCAATTGTACAGAAAAAATGCGGGCCTTTGGACAGGCCCGCATTTCGTGTGTATTTGTATACAGGCTTTCCTCCTGTGCAGTAGGAGGAAGGGCATGGGGATACGCCGTTTGCGCCGTCCCGCGGATTTATCGGTCAGCGGGACGCCATCAGGTCGCACAGGCGGTTGCTGAACTCAACCGGATCGTCAATCGGCATCCCTTCAATCAAAAGCGCCTGGGTATATAGCAGCTGCGTATACTCCTTGAGGCGGTCCTTATCGTTCTCAAACAGGGAAACCAGCGTCTGGAAGATCGGGTGGGATCCGTTGACCTCAAGAATCCGCTCTGCCTGAACCTTGTTGTCTGTGGGCATGGCGTTGAGCACCCGCTCCATTTCCAGGGACAGGTCGCCCCCGCTGGCCAGGCAGACCGGGTGGGTCTTCAGCCGCTTGGAAACACGGACCTCCTTGACCTTCCCATCCAGCGCCTCGGCCATAAAGGCCAGCAGATCCTTATTTTCCTCCTGAGCCTTCTCCTCCTGCTCTTTCTCCTCGGCATCAAAGCCCAGGTCGCCGGAGGATACGGAACGGAATTCCTTCTCCTTCCAATCGTGCAACACCTTCAGGGCAAACTCATCCACATCGTCGGTGCAGTACAGAATTTCGTAGCCCTTGTCCCGGACGGCTTCGCTCTGCGGCAGGCGGGCCAGCTTTTCCACGCTCTCGCCGCAGGCGTAGTAGATATACTTCTGATCCTCTTTCATCCGGCCCATATATTCGTCCAGCGTGACGAGCTTTTTCTCCGTAGAGGAGTAGAACATCAGCAGGTCGGCCAACATGTCCTTATGCTGGCCGAAGTCCGAATACACGCCGTATTTCAGCTGGAGGCCGAAATTTTTGAAGAAGGCGTCGTACTTCTCCCGGTCGCTGTTGAGCATGGCGAGCAGCTCGCTCTTGATCTTCTTTTCCAGGCGGGAGGCAATCACCTTGAGCTGGCGGTCATGCTGCAGCATTTCCCGAGAAATGTTCAGCGAGAGGTCCTGGGAATCAACCAGGCCGCGCACAAAACTGAAGTAATCCGGCAAAAGGTCCGGGCATTTGTCCATAATCAGCACACCGCTGGCGTAAAGCTGAAGCCCTTTCTCATATTCGCGGGTATAGTAATTGTACGGCGCACGGGCGGGGATGAACAGCAGCGCGTTGTACGTCGCCGCGCCTTCCGTGCTGGAATGGATGACCCAGGCCGGATTTTCGTAGTCAAAAAACTTTTCCTTATAGAAATTGTTGTAATCCTCGTCGGTCAGCTCGTTTTTATTCCGGCGCCAGAGCGGAACCATGCTGTTGACGGTTTCCTCTTCGGTATAGGTTTCGTACTCCCCTTCCACCCCTTCTTTCGGGCGGGACTTTTCTATCGTCATCCGGATCGGATAGCGGATGTAATCGGAATACTTTTTCACAATGCCCCGCAGGCGGTAGGTGTCAAGGAATTCGCTGTAATTCTCCTCTTCCGTATCCGGCTTGATGTTCAGGACGATCTCAGTCCCATGGTCCGGCTTTTCGCAGGGCTCCACCGTATAGCCGCTGGCGCCGTGGGACTGCCACTCCCACGCCTCATCCGATCCGTAGGCCCGGCTGCGCACCGTCACGCAGTCGCTGACCATAAAAGCAGAGTAAAACCCGACGCCGAATTGGCCGATGATGTCAATGTCCCCCTTGCTTTCATTCTCGCTCTTAAAAGCAAAGGAGCCGCTTTTGGCAATGGTGCCGAGGTTGTTCTCGAGCTCCTCCTTCGTCATCCCGCAGCCGTTGTCGGTCAGGGTCAGGGTGCGCTCCTCCTTGTTGACGTCAAGACGGATAAAAAAGTCGTCCCGGTTCACACCGGTCAGCCCGTCGGTCAGGGAACGGTAATACAGCTTATCAATTGCGTCGCTGGCATTGGAAATCAATTCGCGCAGAAAGATTTCCTTGTGGGTATAAATCGAATTGATCATCAGGTCCAGCAGGCGTTTGGATTCCGCCTTGAACTGTTTGGTTTTCATCGCAAGACTTCCCTTCCTCGTTTTAGCACTCTAGTTATCAGAGTGCTAAAATTACTATAGCGCGGTTCGGCCGAAAAGGCAAGGCCTGTCCGGGAGGGAATTGTAAATATTTTGAAAACAATCAGAAAAATCGGAACAACCGGCAAAGCGGATTTTTTACGGCAGACGAGCCTCTTTGCTCTCAGGCTGTAAAGGGGCGCACCTGTGTATCCGCCGCACCCCAAAGCCAGGAGGAGGGCGTGCGGATACCGGCGGAAGCTTTCCTTCGCCGCTGCGGCCGGATACGGGATCCGGCCCCCTGCCGCAAACTGTCAAAACAAAAAACAGCCGGTCGACGGATTGCTCCGTCGACCGGCCGTTAATATAGTTGCCGGTTACATATTGGAATAGCCGTTCAGATACATATCCACCTCTTTGGCGCATTCCTGACCTTCCACGATCGCCCAAACCACCAGCGACTGGCCGCGGCGGGCATCCCCTGCCGCAAAAAGCCCGGGGATGCCGGTCTCATACTTCCCCTCGCCGGTTTTCACCGTATGGCGGGGGGACAGCTCCACCTGAAAGGCGTCCGCCACATACTGCCGGCAGCCGGTAAAACCAGCGGCAATGATCAGCAGGTCGCAGGCAAGCGTTTCCTCGCTGCCCGGCTGGGGGACGTATTTTTTCTCCTTATCGTACCCCATGCGGATGGTCTCTACCGCCGTAATCCGCCCGGCGTCGTCGGTAAGCACCCGGTTCACGGTGGTGCTGTACCGGCGGGGGTCGGCGCCGAAAACCGCAATGGCTTCCTCCTGACCGTAATCGGTCTTGCAGGTGCGGGGATATTCCGGCCAGGGATTGTCGGCGCTCCGCTCGTCCGGGGCCTTGGGCATCAGCTCCAGCTGGGTGACCGAACGGCAGCCGTGGCGGATCACCGTGCCTACGCAGTCGTTGCCGGTATCGCCGCCTCCGACAACGATCACGTTTTTATCCTTGGCGCTGATGTAATTTCCGTCTGCAAAGCGGGAATCAAGATAGCTTTTGGTGCAGCGCGTCAGGAAGTCCACCGCAAAATAGACCCCGTCGGCCCCTTCCCGGCCGGGCGCCTGGATATCCCGCGGCTGCTCCGCGCCGCAGCAGAGGATCACCGCGTCGTATTGCTCCCGGAGGGTCTCCGGCAGCACGTCCCGGCCCACGTCTATCCCGGTCAGGAAGCGGACGCCCTCCTCCTGCATCAGCTCAAC
>CAJFQI010000070.1 GCA_904419005.1 Candidatus Avimonas faecium
CTGACTTGTTGGAAAAGGCGGAGCGGGAGGGTCTGCTTACCGAGCTGGATCACCGCTTCCTTCAGACCCTTTCAGACAAGGAGAAGCAGGAAAATTGTGGAAAATCGGAGGATGAGGCGGAACCGTGAACCCCTCTTCTGTTTATGTAACTAAAAGTTTTTAACGATTTTTGTAAGATGGGACAAAACCGAAATCGGACAGCCCCGCGAAATAGGGCACCCATCCAAAAAAACGTTTTTTGGCGTTTTCTGTAGGCCAAAGCGATTGACGGAGCATACATTTGTGGTATAATACTATCAAGGGTTGAACGTCCAGAAGGTCTTCGGACGTTTGGCACCGGGGACGGAGAATCCCACAGGGATTCTCCCTCTATGCTTCTATTACCATCTTTTTATTTCATCAGTGGAACACATCGAGTATGATGGCTCAACGCTTATTGTGAGAGGGAGATCAAGCATGTATGTAAAAGACGTTTTGGTACAGAACCAGGTTGGACTCCATGCCCGTCCCGCTACGTTTTTTATTCAGAAGGCGAATGAATTTAAGTCCTCTATCTGGGTGGAGAAGGAAGAACGCCGCGTAAATGCGAAAAGCCTGCTGGGCGTGCTGTCCCTCGGCATTGTGGGCGGCACCAACATCCGCATTATCGCCGACGGCAGCGATGAGGAAGCCGCCGTGGAAGGGCTTGTCAGCCTGGTGCAGTCCGGTTTTGCCGAGTAAAAGTCTCGCTGCCGGGCCGGCCTTTGCCGGCTGCCGCATCCTTTGCCATCGCTTGTCTGTATTTCCGCAGCGCAGCCGCTTTGGGCGGCTGCGCTTTTTGGCATAGCAGAAAGGACACCAAGGAGAACGCCATGGACCACAGAACCGAAAAAGTCAAGGAGCTCCGCCGCCAGGCGATGGCGCTGCCTTTACAGCCCGGCGTGTACATTATGAAGGACGCGCAGAATACCATTATTTATATTGGAAAGGCCAAGGCGCTCAAAAACCGGGTCAGCCAGTATTTCGGGTCGGATACCAACCATCCCGAGAAGGTGCGCCAGATGGTGGCGCGCGTTGACCATTTCGACTATATCGTTACCGACAGCGAATTTGAGGCGCTGGTGCTTGAGTGCTCCCTGATCAAGCAGTACAGCCCGAAGTACAACATCCTCCTGAAGGATGCCAAGGGCTACCATTACGTCCGGATTTCGCCGCCCCCCTTTTCCCGGATTGCCATCGCCCGGCAGAAGCTGGACGACGGGGCCAGGTATATGGGCCCGTTTGTCAGCAGCTTTACCGTACAGGAGGCGGTGGACGAAGCCTGCCGGGTCTTCCAGCTCCCCACCTGCAGCCGGACCTTTGCCAAGGGCAAGCGGGAGCGGCCCTGCCTTAACTATTATATTAAGCAGTGCTGCGCCCCCTGCACGGGCAAGGTCAAGGAAAGCGATTACAACGAGCGGCTGAGCCAGGCGCTGGAGTTTTTGACGCAGGGCAGCGAGCAGATGCTCAAAACCCTGAACGCCCGGATGCAGGAGGCGGCGGAGAACCTCGAGTTTGAGAAGGCCGCCCGGCTGAGGGACCGCATCCACGCGATTGAGCGGCTGGGCCAAAAGCAGAAGGTGGTGATGTCCCGGATCCCGGAGCAGGACGTGATCGCCCTGGCCCAGGGGACAGATCAGCTCTGCTTTGAGGTGTTCCGCTTCCACAGCGGGCGGCTTTCCGACCGGGAGGATTTCCTGGTGGACGGCTTGGAACGCGAAGGCGGCCTGCCGGCGGCGCGGGCGGAATTCCTGCGCCGGTATTATGCGATGCGGGAGCATGTCCCGCCCCAGATCACGGTTGATGGGGAGATTGAGGACGGCGAGCTGATGGAGCGCTGGCTGAGTGAAAAAACCGGCCGCCGGGTGCGGATCGTCCAGCCTCAGAAGGGGGAGCAGGCGCAGCTGGTGGAAATGTGCCGCAGCAACGCGGCCGAGCGGATCGCCAGGCAGACTGGGATGGCCGGCCGGGACGCGGCGGCGCTGGACGAGCTGGCCCGGCTTCTGGGCCTGCCCGAGCCGCCCGCGTATATTGAAAGCTACGATATTTCCAACACCGGCGGCAGCAACAACGTCGCCGGGATGGTGGTCTTTGAAAACGGCCGGCCGCTGAAGTCGGCCTACCGCCGGTTCCGGATCAAGACGGTCGAAGGGCAGGACGACTACGGCTCGATGCGGGAGGTCATCACCCGGCGGCTGAACGAATACGAGCAGCACAAGGAGGAGGGGACCGGCTTCGGCCGCCTGCCAGACCTGATCCTGCTTGACGGAGGGCGGGGCCATGTGTCGGCGGTGCGGCCGGTGGTTGCCTCCTTCGGCCTGGACATCCCGGTGTTCGGCATGGTCAAGGACGCCCATCACCGCACCCGCGCCATTGCGGAGGACGGCGGGGAAATCGCGATCAACGCCCGCCGCTCCGCTTTCACGCTGGTTTCCTCGATTCAGGAGGAGGTCCACCGCTGGGCGATCGCCTACCACCGCCAGCAGCGGCAGAAAAACGGCATCGGCACCGTGCTGACCGAGATTGAAGGGATCGGGCCGGCGAGGGCCAAGGCGCTGCTGCGGCATTTCGGCTCAATGAAAGCGATCCGTGAGGCGTCGGCGGAGGAATTGGCCGCGGTCAAGGGGATTTCCCGTCCGGCGGCCGACGCGGTGCGGAAATATTTTGACGAGAACGGCTGAGCGCCCCGCGGAATGCCGCCGGCGGGCCGGCTGCCAGTGCGCCCGCAGGCTCTCCGGACGGCGCCGGGCCCTTGGCTTAAGGAATCCTTTGGTTGACAGACGGGCGGAATACAGGTAAAATTGGAGCAGGATAAGGAAACGGGGGAGCGGTATGGGTTCTGTGAAAATCGGGTTTATCGGCGCGGGCAATATGGCGGGCGCCATCATCCGCGGCATGGTCGCCGGCGGGTTCCGCGGCAGCGATATTGTGGCGTACGATACGGACAGCGCCAAGCTGATCCGCCTTTTTGAGGACTGCGGGATCTGCATGACCACCTCGGCCGCCGAAACGGCGGAGCAGGTGGACGCCCTGGTCCTGGCGGTCAAGCCGCAGGTCCTGCCCTCCGTTTTGCCCGCCCTCTCCCCGGTCCTTCACCGGTGCGGGACGCTGGTGATTTCGATTGCCGCTGGCAAATCCCTGGCCTGGCTGGAGGAGATGCTCGGCGCCGGCCTGCCGGTGGTGCGGGTGATGCCCAACATCGCCGCCAAGGTGGGGGAATCGATGTCCGCCTTCTGCGGCAATGCCCAGGCGGCGGAATCCCACAAGGGGATCGTCCGGCAGATTTTTGAAGCGGTCGGCGAGGTGGTGGAGCTGGAGGAACGGCTCTTTTCCGCCTTTTCGGCGCTGGCAGGCTGCTCGCCGGCGTTTACGCTGCTGTATATAGACGCGCTGGCCGAAGCGGGGGTGCGCTACGGCCTGCCGAAGGGGACGGCGCTGAAGATCGCCTCCCAGGCGGTGCTGGGGACCACCCGCCTTTTGCAGGAGACGGGGGAGCATCCCCGCGCCCTGATCGACCAGGTCTGTTCGCCGGCCGGCACCACGATTGAAGGGGTCTGCGCGCTGCAGGGCGGCGGCTTTGAGGCGGCGGTCTTAGCGGCCGCGGCGGCCAGCTACGAAAAGGACAAGGCCCTGTAGCTGCCCGCTTTGCGGCGCTGCGGCGCCTCGGCGGCGGAAGGATGACGGAATATGCGGATTATTACGGGATTGGCGCGCGGCTGCCGCTTGGAGACGCTGCCGGGGGAGGATACCCGTCCCACGGCGGAGCGGGTCAAGGAGGCCCTGTGCAGCGCGCTGCAATTTGAGATAGAAGGGCGCACGGTGCTCGACCTGTTCGCGGGTTCGGGGCAGATGGGGCTGGAATTGCTCAGCCGCGGCGCGGCGGGCTGCGTTTTTGTGGAGAAAAACCCGGCCGCGGCGGCGGTCGTCCGCCGCAACCTGAATACGGCGGCGCGGCGGGAGCCTTCCCTGAGCCGGAACGCCCAGGTGCTGAACCTTGACGCGCTGGCCTACCTCGGACGGACGAAGGACCGCTTTGACATTGCCGTTCTTGATCCGCCGTATGCCGCCGGCTTGCTGGAGCCCGCGCTGCGGGCAACCGCCGAGCATATGAATCCCGGCGGGGTGATTGTCTGCGAAAGCGACCGGGGGCAGGAGCTGCCCGAACAGGCGGGGGATTTCCGCCTGGACCGCACCTACCGGTATGGGCGGGTTGTGGTGCGGCTGTACCGTTGGTCGGACGGCGCGGCTGCGGCCGGACAGTAAGCGTGCGTGCTGCGGCAGGGGCGTACCCCCGGCCTGCCGGCGCCTGGCATGGAGCAAGGGAAAGGAATGGCGACCTAGATGAAAACGGCAGTTTGCCCGGGCAGCTTTGACCCGGTGACCTTTGGCCATTTGGATATTATCCGGCGGGCGGCGGGGATGTTTGACCGCGTGATTGTCGCTGTGATGACCAACGCCGCCAAGCGGCCGATGTTTACGAAGGAGGAACGGGTGGAATTCCTCCGGCGCGCCACCGCCGGGATGGAGAATGTAGAGATCGACAGCTTTGACGGCCTGCTGGCGGATTACGCCCGGCAGAAAAACGCGACGGTGATCGTCAAAGGCCTGCGCGCCATGTCGGATTTTGAATACGAGTTCCAGATGGCGCTGACCAACCGCCGGCTGAACCCCGGCACCGAGACCGCGTTTTTGACCACTACGGCGGAGCATATGTATCTTTCCTCCAGCCTGGTCAAGCAGGTGGCCGAGTTTGGCGGGGACATCACGGGGTTTGTGCCGGACGGCATTGTTGAGGATATTATGAAAAAGTTCCGCAAAGAGGGGCGGCTGGCTGGCAGCCCGTCTGAGCCCAAGGAATAAACGGCTCCGGCTGCGGTTCTGGGGCGCCGGTGAGAAAGGATGAACAGAATGACGGTAGACGAATTGCTTGAACAGATTGACGACATGCTGGATAAGGCATGGAGCTTCCCGCTCTCCGGCGGCAAATGCATGGTGGATGCGGAGCGCCTGCGCAATATTGTGGACGATATCCGCGGCAATATGCCGAGCGAGGTGCGGCAGGCGCGGGCGATCGTCGCGGACCGCGGGGACATCGTAGCCACCGCAAAAAAAGAAGCGGAGGGCATTGTCCGCGCGGCGGAGGAGCGCGCCCGCCGGATGGTGGCGCAGGAGGAAATCGTGCGCCAGGCGCAGCAGAAGGCCAACGAAATGATGGCCCAGGCACAGCAGAAGTCCCGGGAGATGCGCCGGGGCGCCAGCGACTTTTCGGAGGACCTGCTCCGCCGGACGGAGGAAACGCTGGCCCAGCGCTTAAGCGAGGTGCGGCAGGCGCGTCAGCTCCTGCGCAACCCGCCGAAGCCCGAGATGCCGGAGCCGCCCGAAGGCAAAGAGAGCCGATAGACTTGGGCTGGTCAGGCAAATCCCCCGGCCGCCGATCAGGCAAAAAGGCAGACGGCCGGGCGGATCCCCAGTATCTAAATTCTCTATAATGAACGCACCGGCGGTGAGCTATTTGCGCACCGCCGGTGCTTTTTTGCGTGGACGAGCGGCCAATGCCATACGCTGGGGCCGTCGCCAACGCTGTACCGATGGGGCCGCTCTCCTTCCGGGGGGAGGGACCGGCGCGCCGCAGGAAAGCAGGGAAACGGATAGAAGTGAGCGGGCCGGCGCCAATCGGCGTGATTTCAAAAAATAACCGGCGAAAGCCCGGTGAAAAGGCACGAGGACAGATAAAAATAGGAAAAGCAGGGGAAACCCGCGCAGGAATGGAAAAACAGGCGGACAAAATCGAGTATGCTGGAAATTTCCAGAATAGGGTGCTTTTTATAGGCCGAGAGGGGATTTATGGAAAAACCAACAAATTTTTTTGAAAAACCTTGTTCGAAAATTTGGGACAACCCTTGCAATTTTGAAAACCAGCCTTTATAATGATAATCAAGTGGCGGAAAGTAGAGGTAAGTGGTGGAGAGTGGAGGAAATCCACACTTTCCACGGAGTTTTCCACCACAATCCACCGAAGGTGGATTGTGATCCTCTGAAGGTGGATTGTGATCCTCCGAAGGTGGATTGTGATCCTCCGAAGGTGGATTGTGGTCCTCCGAAGGTGGATTGTGATTTACCGCAGCCGTCGAGAAGAGCCCTGCCGCATCGTCCGGCGGGCTGAAACCGCCTGCTGCAAGCGGCTTTTCGCCAGGATGCCCTCGCATGGCCGGGAGGCGCAAAACGGCGGCCCGTTCCCCTGTAAGGCCGGGGACGCAGCTGCCGGAAAGACAGGATACGCAGATGCTGTACGGACGCTATCAACACAATATTGATGCCAAGGGGCGCATTTTTGTGCCTGCGAAGCTCCGGGAAAAGCTGGGCGAGCAGTTCATCGCCGCGGCCGTTATGGATCATTGCGTCAGCCTGTATTCGCTGCCGGAATGGGACAAGCTCCAGCAGGGGCTGGCGGAGATGCCGTTTACCAAGGCGCGCCGGCTCCAGCGGTACCTGTCCTCCAACGCGGCGGACGTGCAGGTGGATGCCCAGGGGCGGATCCTGCTGCCCAAGCATCTGCTGGCTTACGCCTCGCTGGAAAAGGAAGCGCTGGTAATCGGCGCCGGCAACCGCGCCGAGATTTGGAACCCGGCGAGCTATGAAGAGGACAGCGGCGCCATGACGCCCGAAGAGGTGGAAGCCGAATTCATGGAGCTGGGCTTCTGATATCCCGGGGACGGCCGGCGCCGGACAGGCCGCCCGGCAGGAAAGGGCGGTGGGCGGCATGACAGACGGAATCCATCCAAGCAATGGGCAGGCGGGGGCCTATCACATCCCCGTGCTGCTGGAAGAGACCCTTGGCGCGCTCGCCGTCCGCCCGGATGGGCTGTATGTGGACGGCACCGCGGGAGGCGGCGGGCATTCCTTCGCCATCGCCTCCCGGCTGCGGGGCGGGCGGCTGCTTGCGCTTGACCGGGATCCCGATGCGGTCCAGGAGGCGGGCCGCCGGCTGGCGGGGCTTCCCGCCGTGGTCGTCCAGGCAAACTTCACCGAGATGGAGCAGGTGCTGGCTGCCGAGGGGCTGGGCCCTGCGGACGGGATCCTGCTGGATATCGGGGTATCCTCCCACCAGCTTGATACCGCCGAACGCGGCTTTTCTTACCATATGGACGCCCCGCTGGATATGCGGATGAGCCAGAGCGGCCGCACGGCGGCGGATCTGGTCAACACGCTGGACGAGCGGGAGCTGGCTTCGATTTTTTTCCGCTTTGGGGAAGAAAAATACGCCCGGCCGATTGCCCGGGCGATCGTGCGGGAACGGGCGGAGCGGCCGGTGGAAACGACCGGCCGCCTGGCGGACATCATCCGGCAGGCGGTGCCTGCCGCCTACCGGCGGGAGGGCCATCCGGCCCGCCGGGTGTTCCAGGCGCTGCGTATCGCGGTCAACGGCGAGCTGGACTGCCTGTCCGAAGCGCTGGACACGGCATTCCGCTGCCTCAAGCCGGGGGGGCGCCTGGCGGTGATTACCTTCCATTCACTGGAGGACCGGATGGTCAAGCAGCGGTTCGCCGCCCTCTGCAAGGGCTGCACCTGCCCGCCGGATTTCCCGGTGTGCGTGTGCGGAAGGACGCCGGCGGCGCGGCTGGTCCTGCGAAAGCCGGCCGAAGCGTCGGCACAGGAGCTGGCGGACAACCCCCGGGCGCGCAGCGCCAAGCTCCGCTGCATTGAGAAAATCCACGAAGCCGACGCCTCCGCCCCACAGGGCGGCAGATAGGCGGTTGGGCACAGGACAGGAAATCCGCCCGCAGGGGCTAACGATACGAAAGGGGACGCGGCATGGCTGGCAACAGGGGAACGGAAGCCTATGACCTCTCTTTGTTTGAGCCGAGGCCGGCGAAAATCGTCGAGCTCAAGCCCAACAAGAAGATGCTCAAGGCGCAGCGGAAAAAGGCGAAGATCCAAGCGATTCTAAATACGGCGGCCGCCCTTTCGGTGGCGGCGATCACGGTGACGGTGCTGGGCCTGATGCTGGCAAGCCGAGTCCGGATGACCGAGCTGGACACCGTCATCAACGCCCGCGAGGAGCGGCTGGTCGAGCTGCAAAGCGAGGAGGCCCGCCTGACCGACGAGCTGGGCCGCATGGTTTCGACGGAAAGCGTGGAAAATTACGCGCAGAATACGCTGGGTATGCAGAAAATGGAATCCTACCAGATTGAATACATCCAGGTGGAAAGCGGCGACAAGGTGGAAATGGCGGAGGAGGAAGCCGGCAGTATTTTGGAATCGATCGGTTCCGCCATCTCAAATTTTTTCGCTCAACTGACATACCTGTTTGAGTGAGCCAATAAGTATGGGGTGGGGGACGACGGGCAGCCCCTCCCCTCCGCTGCGTGAGAGTTGGGATGAACAGTCTTAACTCTCGTTTTCTTATCTTGGCTCGGGGCCCGTATTGACCCGGAAACCCACGCGCCGGCCTAGGCGGCTTGACCATGGTGGAAAGGACCGATCGTATGGCGAAAAACAAAAAGGATGCAGGGCAAAATACGGCAACGACCAAGGCGCCCACCCGCCAGATGTGGAGGCGCTCGATCGTCGTGCTGGTGATTCTGGTCGGCTTTTGCTTTTCCGCCGTGATCGGCAAGCTGTCCATCCTTCAGCTTGTGCAGGCGGATGAATGGCGGGAACGCGCCGTCGCGCAGCAGATGAGCGACAGCATTATTTCCCCGAAGCGGGGGACCATCTACGACACCAATATGACGGTCCTCGCCCAGTCCGCCACGGTTTGGACGGTGATTATGTCCCCCAAGGATATCCCCGACGAGGATACCCGGGTGAAAATCGCGGACGAATTGTCGGCCATGCTGGAGGTTGACCGCGATACCCTGTATAAACGGACGCAGAAGACCAATAGTCAATATGAGATCGTGAAATCCAAAATCGAGTACCCCCTGGCGGAAACGCTGCGGACCTGGATTGAGGAAAACGGCCTGGCCGGCGTCTTCCGGATTATTGAGGATTACAAGCGGTATTACCCGCTCAACTCCTTGGCGTCGGAGGTGCTGGGCTTTACCGGGACCGACAACTACGGGCTGTACGGGCTGGAGGCCTACTACGAGGATGCCCTGGCCGGGACGCCGGGGCGGGTGGTTACGGCCAAAAACGGCTGGGGCGACGAGCTGTCGACCGAGCTGAAGTTTGAAAAGACGGTGGACGCGGAGGACGGCAATTCGCTGGTGCTTACCATTGACAGCGTTGTCCAGTATTATGCGGAGAAATACCTTGAAATCGCGGTCAAGGAAAACGGCTGCACCAACCGGGGCGCCTGCATTATCATGGATGTCAACACCGGCGCGATCATCGCGATGGCGACCAAGGGGGATTTTGACCCCAACGACCCGATGACCGTCACCGACCCCGACGCGGCGGCCGCGATCGCCCTGCTTTCGGGGGATGAACGCTCCCAGGCGCTCAAGGAGGCGCGGGAGGCCCAGTGGGTCAACAAGCCGATTGCGGACACTTATGAGCCGGGCTCGGTCTTCAAGGTGTTTACCTCCGCAATGGCGCTTGAGGAGGACGTGGTCAGCGAGGAATCGACGTTTTACTGCAACGGCTCTGTCACGGTGGGGGATAGGATCATCAACTGCCATAAGCGGGGCGGCCACGGCTCGCAGACCTTTGCCCAGACGATCTCCAATTCCTGCAACCCCGCCTTTGTGGAGATCGGCCTGGAGCTGGGGAGCTCCCTGTTCTGGAAGTATTACCAGGGCTTCGGCTTTACCGAGCTCACCGGCATTGATATGCTCAGCGAATCCCGGGTGACCTCGGCGCTGTATCATACCGAGGAGAATCTTGGCCCTGTGCAGCTTGCCACTTCGGCCTTCGGCCAGACCTTTAATGTGACCCCGATCCAGATGATCACCGCCCTGGCGGCGGTGGCCAACGGCGGCAAGCTGCTGCAGCCCTATGTGGTGCAGCAGGTGCTTGATGCCGACGGCAACGTGGTGTCGAATACCGAGCCCACCGTCAAGCGCCAGGTGATCTCGGAGGAAACCAGCGAACGGCTCTGCGCAATGCTGGATGTGTCGGTCAACAGCGGCTCCAAGAACGCGTATGTGGCGGGCTACCGCATGGCCGGCAAGACGGGCACCTCCGACAAAACCGCCCAGAACCTGGCCACCGGCACCAGCAACGTCGTGGCTTCCTTCGCCGGCTTTGCGCCGTCGGACGACCCGCAGTACGCGATTATCGTCCTGCTTGACGAGCCGCAGGTGGCCGTCCGCTTCGGCGGCACCATCTCCGCGCCGGTGGCGCAGAAGATCATGACCGAGGCGCTGCCCTACCTGGGCGTGGAGCCGGTCTACACCGAGGAAGAGCGGGCCGCGATGGAACGCACGACGCCCGACGTCACCGGCAAGGAGGTTTCCACCGCCCAGACCATGCTGACCAACAGCGAGCTGCGCTATAAGGTGGTGGGCAGCGGCTCGACCGTCGTAAAGCAGGTGCCGGAAAAGGGCGCGACGATCCCCAAAAACGGCATTGTCGTGCTCTATACCGATGAAGAGAACCTTTCCCAGACCACGACCGTCCCGAATTTTGAGGGGATGACCCTGGCACAGGCCAACGTGGCCGCCGCCAACGCAAATTTGAATATCCAGATGGTGGGGCTGGGCCTGGAAAGCGGCGAGGCCAAGGCTGCCAGCCAAAGCATCGCGGCGGGGACAGCGGTTGCCCTGGGCACCGTCGTGGAGGTCAACTTCATCTATCAGGACGCCATTGCCTGACGGCGGGAAATGGCGTCGGCAGGGGAATGCGCCGCCTTTGGAAAGGATGAGCCATGATGAAGCTTAAGGAGATACTGCGTGACGTCGCCGTTAC